>NZ_JAUORY010000069.1:0-592 GCF_030548145.1 Aliiglaciecola sp. 2_MG-2023 | reverse complement strand
TGTCGACGTCGGCGTTTATATTTGTTGAGGGTATTGATTTGACCTGCGGCCACACTAAACGATGTTTCAAAACTTGAGAATAAACATTGCCAGGATTTTTCATCCAAACCAAGTCGTTGTAAAATGGGGGATTCATCAATATCTATTGAGCCACTTTTGTTGGGATGCAGGCTACGTCCTGATAGGTCGACTAATTTTAGATAGTCGATGAGATTAAATGTCAGTCCAGGTGGTTGAGGTTGTGTAGGATTGCCCACAAAAGGCATTAAAGTTGTTGGCTGTTTTCCTTTTTTGAAATCGCGTATGCGTCGTTTAATACTCGTGTGCTCTGAAGTTTCAGGAGTGCTGGCTAACTTGGCACGGATAGGATTTAAGTCCACATAAACCATACACGCCGCTACTGCGTGCTCATCTAATAAAGCTTGAGATTTAAAGCGTCCTTCCCAGAAATGGCCAGTGCATTGGTCTTCGTGGTTGGCTTTTCGCGCAATGGGCTCGTTAAGCTCTCGCATAAACCAACTGATATCGGTCAAGCGCTGTCGATAGATGGATAACGTAGCGTGTAAAGTGGTCCGCTGCGCATCGGTGAGCA
>NZ_JAUORY010000068.1:0-626 GCF_030548145.1 Aliiglaciecola sp. 2_MG-2023 | reverse complement strand
TGGGGTTGGATCACCTCCTTACACTATAGGTATCACTTTTGTGATGCAGTGTTCACACAGATTGTTTTGTTGTTAATAAAGAAGAGCAAAGAAGTAAGTGCTTGGGTAACAAGCAAATATTGCACATGCTAATGAATTGGCAGAAGCAAGATATAGGCTTGTAGCTCAGCTGGTTAGAGCGCACCCCTGATAAGGGTGAGGTCGGCAGTTCAAGTCTGCCCAAGCCTACCATTTCGCATTTATGCTGCGTTGGATACCTCGTCGTTTAGTGAGCTAAACGTCCTCGATATCCGCCTTGCCTAAACGCGAACTGGCCGAAGATTCATCATCTTCAACCTTATTTACGATGTTTATGCTGTATGTAAGGGGCTATAGCTCAGCTGGGAGAGCGCCTGCCTTGCACGCAGGAGGTCAGCAGTTCGATCCTGCTTAGCTCCACCACTTTCAAGAAGAAAGTGATTGCTCAATAAAGGAAAGCAAGCCTTAATCAATAAATGTGAATTAGCATATATTGATTAGGGTTTTTTAAACCTTAAGACGCGGCGTGAAGCGCCAAGTCAATGTTCTTTAACAATTTGGAAAGCTGATAAAAGTAATCAAAAATAAAGAGTAATAATTGAAGAGCA
>NZ_JAUORY010000067.1:0-693 GCF_030548145.1 Aliiglaciecola sp. 2_MG-2023 | reverse complement strand
TTCCATGGCCTGAAGACCATCCTACAAAGATAATCCCCCCTACCCTGTAGTCGGGTGCTTTAGCCCCGCAGCGTTTTACATGGATTCCATGGCCTGAAGGCCATGCTACAGACTCTTATCGGATTCGCGATTCCATGGCCTGAAGGCCATGCTACAAATCGCGCCTTGTTGAACCTTTCCATGGCTTGTAGGCGGGTGTTTTAACCCCGCGATATGTTGCCCCACGCCATGGCGTGAAGGCCATGCTACAAATATTGTAAATACAAATCGCAGGCACAAAAAAAGCCGCTCTAAGAGCGGCTTTTTAATTCGTATCTTATCTCGCTATTAAGCGATGATTTTTGCTACAACACCAGCACCAACAGTACGGCCACCTTCACGGATTGCGAAGCGTAAACCTTCGTCCATCGCGATTGGGTTGATTAGCTCAACTTTGAATTTCAAGTTGTCGCCAGGCATTACCATTTCTACACCTTCTGGTAATTCTACTGCACCAGTGATGTCCGTTGTACGGAAGTAAAACTGTGGACGATAGCCTTTGAAGAATGGAGTATGACGACCACCTTCATCTTTAGACAATACATACACTTCAGCTTCAAACTGGGTGTGTGGAGTGATTGAACCAGGCTTAGCCAATACTTGACCACGCTCTACGTCATCACGTTTAGTACCACGTAGTAGTACACCAACGTT
>NZ_JAUORY010000066.1:0-774 GCF_030548145.1 Aliiglaciecola sp. 2_MG-2023 | reverse complement strand
GAAAGAAGTAAATAAATGGAAAATACTGCAATGTAAAAGATCGCGATTTCTTTAATCATAGTTTAGAAACATAACGCCCTGCTTAGGGGCGGAAACACATGGGCTAAAATTTAGGAGCGAAGCGACGCAGCCCATGTGTTTGCGTCCCAGCGAGCCTGCGAGCGACTACAGCAGATTGTTATGCGATTTTGCTAAGATAACCTTGAATTGCCTGCTGGTGTTGCTGAAGACTAAACTCATCTGGACAGCAACAATACAGAGGTTCGTGATAGACCAACCCAAGGTAGCCAGAGATTAGCTCGAATTGACTTTTGAAGCTAGAAGGCAATTCCGCATCTGTACCTGTAGCAACTACCGAGATTGGCATCCCCCGCAGCTTTCGACCAAGTTCTTTATTTACTGTTAGTAAATCAGTAATACGGTCAAAGAAGGTTTTCATCTGTGCCGACATGGAATACCAGTATACAGGCGTAGCGAATACAACAAAGTCTGATGACACGATGCGTTCAATTAACGGAATGAAGTCATCAGATTTATTGCGATTTTCGTAATCAAAGTATGAAATTGATAAATTTTGAAGATCAATGGTCTGGGCTTGCAGACTATCTGCAATCACATGGGATAACTTTGCAGTATTACCATCAGCTCTTGAGCTTGCTAAAACTACCAGAAAATTCAAATCGATATCCTTATCGCATAACGCTTTACTAAACGGTGGAATAAATTGGGGTGATTTTTGCCTGCGAAGCAGAAATGCAAAAAGCACCACAGTTT
>NZ_JAUORY010000065.1:0-829 GCF_030548145.1 Aliiglaciecola sp. 2_MG-2023 | reverse complement strand
AGCCTGAGGGATCCCCACAGCGGCATCAACATTTTGCATCCTCCACTAGGGCTTCGATGGATGCTTTGAGCATGTTCTCATTTAGATAAAACCGAGAATGCTTGAGCAGTCTCAGAGCTAAATACCCGTAAGATAGTACGCGCCGGCTCGTGATGGTGTTTGCTTGGAAATGGCGGTGATAGCCCTGGGCTTCTGCCGCTTTACCCACACAGTATAGATAGAATTGTACCATCATGGCTAAGAGTAAAATGACTTGCAGACGTTTTTCACAGCGACTTAAACTACGGGATAATCCCAGTCCATAGTATTCATTTTTACAATCTCTAAACGATTCTTCAATGGCCATTCTACGTGAATATAAATGGACAAGCTTATTCGCTCCGAATTGATTTTGCGGAAGGTTGGAGACTAAGAACCAAGGCTCTTTGGCGGACTTGCTATGACGCTTATTAATATTGTCTTTGGTCACCACCCCTTTTCTATTTACATTATGTCGTTGTTTGTTTTTCCCTTTGAATAAAACGCCTCGACACGAATACTGACTTCTTTTCGATAAAGTACAAATGGGAAGCTCCATGGCCTTAGAAGAGGCTCGAGTATGATAATCACTTACGTAGCGCCATTGATTTTCCGTCGCCAATTTACATTTCACACTGCCGCGGGTTCTTGCCAACCAATACCAGTTGAGTCGGCTCACTTCCTTAAACCAAGGTATTTTAAACCCGGCATCTGTGCAAATAATCGGTTGGCAGTCACTCGGTAAGAGTTTAGCTAACCTAGCTAAAAAACGTTTCTGAATCATCGGCTGAGCATGTTGCTCCTCAGGATG
>NZ_JAUORY010000064.1:0-1113 GCF_030548145.1 Aliiglaciecola sp. 2_MG-2023 | reverse complement strand
GGTTTGGATTGACCTTGAAAAAGTGGTCAAAAGATGACTAATACCTATTGACCAACAAGAGGCTCATATGTGTTAGATGTTCTCTTTTACAAAACTAAGAATATCATTATGAATTTTCAAGTTAGTACCATGCCCAATGTCTTTATATGTATGAAAAACAACATTTACATCGTTTGCTTTGTAAATATCTTGGCATTTAGCCCAACGTTCAGGTTGCATATTCTGACCTAACACTGAGTAGATAGCTTTTCTTTCTACATCTGAGTATGCATCATCGTATTTAACCGCGTCATTGGTATCCTTTTCACCCATAAACAAAAATTGTGGTAAAGATGCCCATTTAGCTTTATTAAAATCTGTACCTGTAATATTTTTAAAGTCATTGATGCCTAAAGGGTAATTTAACTTCTCATCAGAGATTTTATCGACAGGTAACATTAAAATTCCATTTAATCCACCAGCAACGACTAACTGAAGGCTTTCAGGGTGTAACATTGAAAAACGGTTAGCTAAACTCCCGGAAGCAGAAAAACCAGTTAAGATAACTTTGTCTTTTATTTTTATTGAGTGATTAGCGAGTATTTTTTTTGCTTGTGAGATCATTGCCAATAATTGAAGGTCTAATCTTTTTAATTTTCCTGACTCTACCAACAACGTGTCCCGGTCTAATGCGTGAGTATATATTTCCCAATCCGTTTTTGGACGTGGAAAAGCAGGAATAAGTATTGGTGATTTTAGCTTTTTTGCTACCCATGGGCCAACAGCATTTCCCACGATAGCCTTTTTAGCGCTTTGATAATGTACATCAAAATCATCAGATACAGTGCCCGTATTATTAGTTTCAACTACCAAGTAATTTGTATCGATACTAGCAGGGATTTTTAATAAGAACGGAAAAGAAAAACCTTTCTTGGGTTCAGCTTTAACCTCGATAATTTTTTCTGCATAGCTCGCGTTGCTTATGAATATAAGAAACAAAACCGTACTTTTTTTTATTAACTTCTCAAATAACATGGTGATTCCTCCTTGAGAACAACTAACGTCCACTTAAGCGGACTAAAATTGTTGGCTAAAATGTGTAGCGAAGCGAAACTGAGCCAACTGTTTTAGTTC
>NZ_JAUORY010000063.1:0-1240 GCF_030548145.1 Aliiglaciecola sp. 2_MG-2023 | reverse complement strand
CAAACCAATTCAGAGCGAAAAAGTGATGTGAATATGGCGCTTTTGGGCTTTGATAAGAAAGTGGGGGGAAGTTTGGAATTGTTGTGGCTTTATGTAGCTATATCTCTGATTTAATTCATATTACAGACAGCAAGAATCGTCCATCGGGTAGGAGGATTAAAACAAATTTGGCTGCTAAATTGTTTAGGCTTGTTGTAATAATGCTTTGGCCTTTGTTATCCCTCGTATTCGTTGATGGCCGGTATGTTGTTTAAATTGTTGCATCATATGCTCACTGCCTACCGCTGTATGAAAGTGCTGTTCAAACTCTGTGGTAAGCGTTATCCATTGCTCTGAATTAAGGCCAAGGCGTTCTAAAATAGGGCTATGCTGGTGTTCGATGTAACCGGCTTTATCTTCTCGAATACTTCTGCCTGTGCAATCGACTAATTTACAGTAATCTATGAGAGAGAAGGCAATGCCTCTAGGCATACCTTGTCTATGGTTACCCACAAACCCCATCAAGTTTTTGGGTTGCTCTCCTTTAATACAGGCCTGGATACGCTTTTGGATACTGGTGTGTTTTGAGGTTTCTGGCGTTTTTTCGATTTTGGCTCGAATTGGATTTAAATCCACGTAGGCCATGCAAGCTAGCACGGCCGACTCATCTAATAATGCTTGAGATTTAAACCGTCCCTCCCAAAATCGACCTGTGCAGTCATCTTCTTTATTCGCCTCGCGGGCTATGTATTCATTCAGACTGCGCATGAACCAACTAATGTCGTACAAACGTTGACGATAAATATTAATCGTTTCATTCAATGTGATTTGCTCACTTTGACTCAGTGATTCGTCACGCAAAAATCGTTGGGTAAGTAATGTGCCTTTATGTAATTGATGCCAACGATAAGCCACTTCTTTTAACGACCAGTTATCGGCTGCTTCTTTATCAACACAGACTACAATATGTGTGTGATTACTCATGACAGCATAAGCACACACATCAATAGCAAAAACAGCACTCAAATTGAGTAAACGTTGCTCGACCCAGCCTCGCCTATGTTCATAACTTTGCCCCGTAAATTCATCTTCACCGCACAAAAACGAGCGACGAACACAACGGGAGACGCAATGATAATAGGACGTATCAATAAGACTAATTTGAGATTTTCGTGACTGAGGCATAACTAACCATCCATGGTTGTTGAGTAACTGTAAGCCTAGAACATCTAGAAAAAATTACCAAATAATCATGGATGTC
>NZ_JAUORY010000062.1:0-1332 GCF_030548145.1 Aliiglaciecola sp. 2_MG-2023 | reverse complement strand
CAGGCTCGCTGGGACAATAACACGTAGGCTCAGTCGCTTCGCTCCAATTTTAGCCTACGTGTTATTGCCCGTTATGCAGGTGTTATACAAAAAGGTAGGTATGAGAATTTTAGCGTTAATTTTAGTTACGTTTTTAGCTGGCTGTGCAACAACCAGCCCTAACTGCGAAATTCCCAGAGCAGAAGGTGAAGCGGCTACAACAATTGTCATATACCGCCCTTCGGCAATGTATGGGATTCTATATTCAACACCTTTTTCAATTGATAATTGCCGTATTGAAAATCTAAGCAACAACTCTTTCTTAGTCTATAAATTACCAGCTGGGCAACATCGAATTGCGGCGGAGCGTCGGGCAATGGCAGTTGGTGGTGATGGCGTAGTGTCCGGTAACTTTGAGGCAGGCAAAACTTACTACCTCCATTATTCAATGAGTGCCGGAGATTCATATTATGCACCGGGTGTGGGAGTGGGTTTTACAACATCTACTCAATTCTACATCACTTCTAAAGAGCTTGCTCTTGAGGTAATGCCAGATTTAATAAGTGCGGAGTGATGTATAACAATCCAATTAACCCGACACAAACTCGCTGGTTTCGCTCGTGCCTCGCGTATTTTAACCAACCTGTTTGCGCGGCTTATTAGGGGCGTTAGAATCTTGGAGGCACTTTGAACATTGATGTTATTAAAAATTGTTTTCCTAGTTATCTCGAAGAAGATGTAAAAGTTGTATTTAGAACTTTAAATTTGAAATCAAAGCACGAACCATACATGCCATTTGAAGTGCAAATTGATAACGAGAAGTTGGTAATTCCTCAAAGAATTTATTGTGAAAAAAGTCAGATTGAAAAACTTATTAAGTTAACTCCAAGGCAACAAGCAATAGGCTTTTGTTTCTTTTCGAGACACTGTGATGGGTATGTACGTGAGCGTTGTATTAGGCAAGTACTCAAAGTAAATGAAAAGTTTGTCATACCTTTTATTCTTCAATTACTAGGTGAATATGTGATTGAAATCATTGTATGTATCTATGACGAACGTGAATCTGTAAATAAACTTCACTTGAATAGTTTTATTAAAGATAATATGGAACACTATCAACGAATACACCAACGTGTTTATAGCTATTGGGACTGTTTTTATCGTATTGCATATCCTAAATATAGAAAAAACATAAAACCAATTGGTAATACTGTATTTGATTACCCTGGTATAAAACTATTAAAATTCATTAATGGCGCACTTATATAAAACGATTCTAACACATATGAGCCTCTTGTTGGTCAATAGGTATTAGTCATCTTTTGACCACTTTTTCAAGGTCAATCCAAACCT
>NZ_JAUORY010000061.1:0-1352 GCF_030548145.1 Aliiglaciecola sp. 2_MG-2023 | reverse complement strand
GTTTGTTTTACGTTTGCCTAAGTAATAACTTAGGATGCCAATAACTATTACAGAGATAAATATTATCTCTCCAAGTAGTGTTGCATTGATATTCATGCGTAATTCTCCTTTTGCATATAACTTCCAAAACAGCGGAAAGCGAGAGCGTATTTGGGCGAAGCCCAGCGAGTGCTTTTCCGGTGCTTTTGTTTGTTATGAGGTGACAATATGACAACCCCAAAAAGTTTATACATTTAATAACACCCTATTTGTTTTTTAAAAACAACCGGAATGTTGATTTCAATGGATTTGAAAGATGACACGCCGCTTGTTTAACAAAATGTAGCCGCAAGCTGTACCACACGATTTAAACAACAATATAAGTCAATAAAGTAACAAAATTAAGAGTGATGTATACGTTGAATAACTTAAAAAATAATAAACAACTACATTTTAAAAACGAACGAATTACGGTAGCTAAACATCAATAAAAATAACCAGTAGAGAGCAGGTTTAGACTGCCACTACATTAATTCTCTTTAACCTCATAACGCCTCATTAAGAGGCAAAAAATTGTTGGCTAAAATAAGCGACGCAGGAGCAAAAGCCAACTGTTTTTTGTCCTGCTTTAATGACTTGTTATAAGTACAAGCAACTGAACCATTGCCCATATTCCCAGACAAACCGGTGCGATAATTTCAATGGTTAATTTTAGATAGATCATTCTATACAACCAACTGAGTTTATTAGTTATCTCCCAATCAGCGGAAGATAAAGCGTCAGCTTGCATATCATTTTTATCTTGTTCATTGACTTCGTCAGGAATATTTGCAAAATCACTCTCATCAAATGCATGAGAATAATGAGTTAACATGATTTTTTTAGCAGATATTATTTTAAAAAATGGATGTATCCATTTAGCTATTTCAATAGCAGCATTAGAAATGAAATGAAGAAAAAAATAAGCTAGGACTGCAAAAAGGAACCAGCCGATAATACCTTGTTGAGGTGTGGTAAAACTTACACCTAATAACGCAAGTTTTGAAGGTAGCTCTCCCGTAAGCCCTATAAATAAGCAAATGCCAGATATAAGTAAACTATTTCGCCTTAAGACCTTTGTTTCGTCTGAGAATGGACTATCGTAAATTGAAAACTTTTCGCTCATTTACATTCCTTGTTTGAATTAAGCACCCAAACTATAAGTACTTATAACGCCCCTAATAAACGGCGCAAACTTGCTGGCTACACTGGCGAGGAACGAGCTCCAGCCAGCGAGTTTGGGTCCGGTTGATTGGATTGATACTCATTGAGCCTCCCCAATCAGCGTAACTTTTAGGCTACTCTGATAGGTGACAAAACCAAACGGAGAAGCT
>NZ_JAUORY010000060.1:0-1385 GCF_030548145.1 Aliiglaciecola sp. 2_MG-2023 | reverse complement strand
GGTTTGGATTGACCTTGAAAAAGTGGTCAAAAGATGACTAATACCTATTGACCAACAAGAGGCTCATATGTGTTAGGTGTGACTACAAAAAAGTATGCCCTACCTTCATATGATGCTCTAATAATTTCCCAGTTCTATCGATGAAAAGATACACTCTCAAACTAGGATCTGTGATTGATAAAAAGCCGGCATCTCGTCGTGTAAAAATATAACCATAATATTGACAATTCCACTTAAATTTTCCATCGCTAAACCGCCGACATTTCCCATCGCTAGTATAATAAGAACTAGTCGTTTTATTAATCTCAGAATAGTAATATTTTTTCTCCTTGAGAAAATTTATTATCTGCTCTTTGCTTGTTCCTGGAATCAAAACAGATTGAAACTCATACTCTCCACGTGAAATTATGCTTGCATTATTATTCCATACACATGATGTACTTAAAAAACTAACCAATAATAAAATGATAACTTTGATCACAATAACACCTAACTTCCAAAACAGCGGAAAGCGAGAGCGTATTTGGGCGAAGCCCAGCGAGTGCTTTTCCGGTGCTTTTGTTTGTTATGAGGTGACAATATGACAACCCCAAAAAGTTTATTCATTTAATAACACCCTATTTGCTTTTTAAAAACAACCGGAATGTTGATTTCAATGGTTTTGAAAGATGACACGCCGTTTGTTTAACAAAATGTAGCCGCAAGCTGTACCACACGATTTAAACAACAACATAAGTTAATAAAGTAACAAAATTCAATGTGACGTTTACGTTGAATAACTTAAAAATAATTAACAACTACATTTTAAAAACGAACAAATTACGGTAGCTAAACATCAATAAAAATAACCAGTTGAGAGCAGGTTTAGACTGCCACTACATTAATTCTTTTTAACCTCATAACGTCCGAATTTGCTGCACAAACTTACTGGTTATACTTGGCGAGGTACGAGCCGCAGCCAGTGAGTTTGGGTCAGCAACATACGTTTGTTAGCTGCCGAACATAAAAAAGGCGGCAACACTAACAATTGCTGTAAAAATAATAGCGTAAAGTATATACACAATTGCAAAAGACATTTGCCATTTAGATCCATCTACTGCTTTTAAGCCTTTGACATAAGATGTAAATGGACCTGCCACAGATGCTAAATATCCTAAAGCCAACAACAGAGTTTTGCCTAAAGTAACAACAAAACTATCATTAGCCCCTAAAAGACTGATAAACAAAAACGAGCCAAATATACATAGAATAAAATAGGCTGTTGTTCCAACAATATGTTGTGAAATGATATTTAACTTCATAGGCTGCTAACGCTTTACTAAACGGTGGAATAAATTGGGGTGATTTTTGCCTGCGAAGCAGAAATGCAAAAAGCACCACAGTTT
>NZ_JAUORY010000006.1:0-267969 GCF_030548145.1 Aliiglaciecola sp. 2_MG-2023 | reverse complement strand
ACACTTTAAAACTTAAGCGGATATCTCAATCACAGTTGGATAGCCCTTACTCTAAGCGCTGCCGCGCAAGAACTATCGCGCAGGGAAACCATACCCAGCGAGTGTCATGTAATAGCTGTTCATGTAATAGGCATCTAGGTGTCACACCTCCATGTGGCTACCTCCAGTGCAGCATCCATGCTGCCCGTTCCGTCGCTTAACGCTTCTACGAAGCTAAAAACAACCGACTCCACCCCAATGTGAAAGCCAAAATATGCAACAAACCTGTAGCACGGGCTTCAGTCCGTGGAATATCGCCCTCTTAAAGTCGTTTTAACAAAATAAATAAACCAAAATGTTACTTAACATTTTGGTTTATTCAACATGATCAATTAGACTTATGCGACTCTACATATTGCCTCACCAACAAATGGTTCGGAATAAATGTCTAAGGTTAAACTGCAAGATATCGCGATTAAAGCTGCCGTCTCCATGATGACTGTATCGAGAGTAATGAATAATGATCCTAAGGTGGGTGCAAAGACCCGTGAAAAAGTAAGTAGAATAGCTAATGAAATGCAATATAAGCCGAATATAGCTGCTCGACATTTAGCAACCTCTAAATCTTATTTCATCGGCTTGGTGTGCGAATACGCCAGTTCGTCATATGTTAATAAATTTCTAGTTGGTGGTTTACGTAAATGTCGTACATCTGGTTATCATGTTGTTTTAGACGAAACAGCCGGAGATCGCGAAAAAGCCTTAGACATAATAAAAAACCTGATTGAAGTAACCAAAGTTGATGGGCTGATTTTGCTCCCGCCTATTAGCAATATGCCGGAGGTTGTAGATTTATTATCAAATGCAAATGTTGGTTTCGTTCGTATTGCTCCCGACATTAATTTGTCCGTTAGCCACTACATTTGTATGGATGACTATCAGGCGGCATTCGACGTAACTGAGCAACTTATTAAAAGCGGCCATACTAGGATCGCGCATATTATTGGTAGCCCCAACCAAGGTGTAAGTAGATTGCGCTACCAAGGATATTTAGACGCTTTACGTTCCAATCAAAAAATGATGCCTCCTGAGTATATTGAACAAGGCGATTTCACTTACAAATCCGGCTTGGATGCGGCTAAACGATTACTGGAACTGCCGAACAAACCCGACGCGATATTTGCTGCAAATGATGAAATGGCAGCTGCTGTTGTCTCTGTTGCACACATGAAACATTTAGATGTACCGCAAGATGTTTCTATCGTAGGCTTTGATGACACCGAACTTGCCACCACAATTTGGCCCAATATTTCAACGGTTACCCAACCTATTAAAGAGATGGCCGAACTTGCTATTGATATCTTAACAACCTCGAAAGCTGACAAAACACTTAAAGCTTCTAACATGCGCCATGTACTGGACTACCGTCTGCAATTAAGAGATTCAAGTAAAAATATTGTTAAAATAACGTAAAACCGCAATTGACAAACCGAATACAACAAAATATTGTTAGCGCTAACATTTTGGTTGGGATTTTCGGTGAAATAATGAAATTAACTATAACAACGGTGTTTTTATGCTTAGTGTTTGGCTTTGTGTCTAGCTGCACACATACTAAATCGACTAGTACACAGGCCAGCAATACAACGGATATTTCACTTCAGAGCGCCTTCGCTCCGCATTTCAATATTGGTGTTGCAATCAATACGCAACAGGCAAACGGCAAGGATCGTCAGTCTGTCGTAATTATAAATAGACATTTCGACACCCTGACAGCTGAAAACGATATGAAATGGGAGAGCATTCAACCTAGCTCAAACAATTTCACTTTCGAAGCCGCAGAGGCTCTTGTTAATTACGCAAAGTCGACCAACAAAAACATTATTGGTCATACTCTAGTGTGGCACCAGCAGACTCCGGATTGGGTTTTCGAAGACGCAAACGGCAATCTTGCCAGTCGCGAGCTTTTACTGTCTCGAATGAAAACCCATATATTCGCTCTAGCAGGCAGATATAAAGACGATATCAAAGGCTGGGATGTGGTCAATGAAGCTTTTAACGAAGATGGTACTTTACGGGAGTCGAAGTGGTTACAAATTATAGGCGATGATTTTATAGAAAAAGCTTTTGAATACGCACATCAAGCCGCACCTAATGCCAAGCTCTATTATAACGATTATAACCTATATAAAGCGGCAAAAATGGATAGCGTAATCGCTATGGCCAAGCGTCTTAAAGCCAAAGGTATTCGTATTGACGGTATCGGCGAACAAGGTCATTACGGAGTAGAACCCCCACTTAGACAGTTGGAACTAAGTATTCAAAAAGTCGCTGCGGCGGGCTTAACCATGATGATTACTGAACTAGACATTTCCGTACTTAAATTCCCAGATGAAAACAACATGGGAGCGGATATTTCTTTAAATTTTGTGCTTCAAGACGAATACAACCCGTATGCGAATGGCATTTCCCAATCATCCTATCTTAAATTAGCTAAAGCATATAAAGATCTATTTAGATTGTTTTTAACCTATCGACAGGACATTGACAGAGTCACGTTTTGGGGTGTTTCTGATAATGATACGTGGCGCAACAATTGGCCGATGAACGGCAGAACCGATTACCCACTGTTGTTTGATCGTGACTATCAAGCTAAAGCTTTCGTGCAAGACTTAGTGGCATTAGCCAGCGAATATCAATAGTTCAGGGTAATTGCAGAATGGTTAAGGTAAGCGTTACCGAAAAAATTGGCTATGGTCTTGGCGATGCGGCAAGCAACATCGTATTCCAAGTTGTTATGGGCTTTTTATTGTATTTCTACACTGACGTATTTGGAATATCTGCAGCAGCAGTAGGCACTTTGTTTTTAGTGGTTAGAATATTCGATGCGATTACCGATCCTGTTATGGGAGGAATTGCAGATAGAACCAATACAAAGTGGGGGAAATATCGGCCCTATTTGCTGTGGTTCGCTATACCTTATGGATTACTGGCCGTTTTGGCTTTTACCACTCCAGATTTTAGTGCCACCGGTAAGCTTATCTACGCTTACATTACTTATACCTTATTGATGACCGCTTACACCGGGATTAATATCCCATACTCTGCGCTCGGCGGCGTTATGACTCCGTCTCCGACCGAACGCGCTTCGGTACAATCCTATCGATTTGCGCTAGCAATGGCAGGCGGTGCAATTGTCACCGCGAGTATGTTGCCGCTAGTTGACTTTTTTGGTCAAGGGGATGAGCAACGGGGCTTTCAGATGGCAATGGCCACCTTGTCCGTTTTTGCCGTAATCTGTTTTGTCGGTTGCTTTTCACTGACCAAAGAACGAGTAGAAATCCCGAAATCGACTACACATAATATTCTCAAAGGCATTTGGCTCGACTTTGCAAAAATGCTGCAAAATGATCAATGGCGAATCATCGCCCTTGTTAGCCTGCTATTGCTAATCAGCGTGGCGATGCGAGGCGCAACCACTCCTTATTACGTGCAATATTATTTGCAACAAGAGAGCTTAATTACGTTATTTATGACCAGCGGTATGGTTGCTGGTATAGCGGGGGCTTTAAGTGCGAATTGGCTGGTAAAAAGATTTTGCAAAGTAACACTGATGCGCATTTCTGCTCTGGGCATAGTCGTTGCCAATGGTGTGTTGTTCTTTGTGCCCCGGGATGCATGGGAAATTGCACTAGTGTTCTCAATTTTAGCCAATTTTACGCACATGATATTTACCCCTTTACTATTTTCAGCCGTACCCGACACCGTTGATTATGGCGCTAAAAAGTTAGGTCAAAGTGCGATGGCAATGGCGTTTTCTGGCCACCTCCTGATGATCAAGCTAGGTATCGCGTTGGGCGGCGCGTTTACTGGCTGGATTCTGGCAACCTCTGGCTACCAACCAAATATAGATCAAAGCGAATCAGCTTTGAACGGCATCCTGTTTTTGTATTCTGCAAGCTCTGTTATTGCCGGCCTTGTAGTATTTGCATGCATGAAATTTTACAAACTTACACGTGATTTTAAGGAAGCGTGAGAATGACAACCTCTACTCAAACAATGATACAAAATCCAATACTTCCAGGTTTCAATCCTGACCCGAGTATTGTTGCCGTTGGTGACGATTTTTACATCGCTACATCCACGTTCGAATGGTACCCAGGTGTGCAAATACATCACTCAAAAGATTTAAAAAATTGGCGATTACTAAGTCGGCCATTAAATCGAGAGGCTTTGTTGGATTTGCGTGGCGAGCCGGATTCTTGCGGAGTTTGGGCCCCGTGTCTTAGTTATCATGATGGGCTGTTTTATCTAATTTATACAGACGTAAAACGATTCGATGGCAATTTCAAAGACGCACACAACTATTTGACTACTTGCGACACTATAGATGGCGAGTGGAGTGACCCTATTTACATGAACTCTAGCGGCTTCGATCCATCTTTATTTCATGATGATGATGGCAAAAAGTGGTTCGTAAATATGGTGTGGGATCATCGCCATCAAAAGAATAGATTTGGTGGTATTTTGCTTCAAGAATATTGCCCTGTTAAAAAGCAACTTGTTGGTGAAATCAAGAATATCTTTGCCGGCAGTAAACTCGCTTGTACCGAAGCCCCTCATTTGTATAAACGAAACGGTTACTATTATTTAATCACTGCCGAAGGTGGCACCTTTTATACCCATGCGATGACGGTTGCTCGTTCTAGAAATATTGACGGTCCTTACGAGCTAGACCCTTATGGGTACTTGCTAACCGCTAAAGACAACCAACATTTAGGGCTGCAGCGGACAGGGCACGGCGATCTGTTTGAAACACCCAACGGTGAAACTTATCTTGTTCATTTGTGCGGTCGTCCATTATTAGGCGAACGACGCTGTCCACTTGGCCGTGAAACCGGTTTGCAAAAGACTTATTGGACTGAGGATGACTGGCTAAGAGTTGAAAATGCAGTCACAGATGGGCTACCCGAAATGCTAGTGCCAGCGCCGAATATGCCAGAACATCCATGGCCTGCCACTAAACATAAACATGATTTTGATACACCAGAGCTACCAATAGAATTTCAATGGTTACGTACACCGAATCCCGAGCGCTTGTTCAGTTTAAGTGCTCGACCAGGTTACATGCGTTTGATTGGCCGAGAATCAATCGGGTCGTTATACGAACATGCGTTAGTCGCCCGCAGACAACAGGCTTTTGCTTATTCAGCACAAACCGCTATGGAGTTTTCGCCAACTAATTTTCAGCAAACTGCTGGGCTTATCTGTTATTACAACAGCAATAAATTTCACTATTGTTACGTATCCATCGACGATGAAGGTAATCGTTTTGTGGATGTGATGAGTTGTTTGGGTAACCAAGACTTAACCCTCACATTTGGCCTTCGCGAGGGGCATACAGACGGTTTCATCACGGATCCCCGCTTTTTATTGCCAAACCAAGGGCCTGTATATTTAAGAGCAGATGTTGACCATCACTTACTCACCTTCTCTTTTTCAGTGGACGAAAAACACTGGACAAAACTGCCTATTAACCTTGACTACACCATTATTTCTGATGAAGCAGGTGGAGGCGATGGCTGTCATTTTACCGGGGGTTTTGTCGGTATGGCTTGCCAAGATGTGTCAGGACAGCAATGCAAAGCTGATTTTGACTATTTTGAATACATTGAATGCTAGACAGAGTGAGTGTTTTTAGACCTTTTATACGGCGGCATTTATTGGGCTGCTGGTAAGCGCATTGCCAAATAAACACAATAAAAATAAAACCATAAATAATCATACGAACTTGGAGCTTAACCGTGCAACATAATAACGAATTAGCCGAACTAAAACGTAAGAGTATACCTAGATTTAATAAATCCATGATTGCACTAGCAATAATGGGTTTTAGCAGCCAAAGCTTGGCACAAGAAGCTGGGGCAATCACCGCAGTTGAAGGCGATGATGTTGAAGTAATCAACGTCAGAGGTGTGAGATCAAGCGTCATTCAGGCGCAAGAATTAAAACGTGAAGCCGATACTTTTGTCGACGCAATAACCGCGTCGGATATTGGTGCGCTTCCTGACCGAAGCGTACTTGAGGCGATGCAACGTATTCCGGGCATTTCAATTGAACGTTTTGCCGCCGCCAATGATCCTGATCACTTTGGTGTGGAAGGCAGTGGCGCGGTCATCCGCGGCATGTCTGCAACCCGAAGTGAATTTAACGGGCGGGACTCATTTACTGCAAACTCGGGCCGTGGTCTTAGTTTCCAAGATGTCCCACCAGAATTAATGGGGTCGGTACAAGTCTATAAAAATCAGAGTGCTGATCTTATCGAAGGAGGGATTGGTGGTACTGTTAGTTTACATACTCGCCTGCCTTTTGATTCTGAAGAGCGTATTTTTGCGGTTTCAGCAGATCTCACATACAGCGACCTGATAGAAGAAACAACGCCTAGTGCTTCTGCGATGTTTAGCGACAGTTGGAATACCGACGCTGGTAAGTTCGGTTTTCTAGTTAACGTCGCTAAGTCAGAGTTAGATAGCCTGTCTCATAGTATGCAGTCAGAAGTGTTTTTAACCCGCGATGATTTAGTCGATGGACAAACTGTCCTTGCTCCTAACGGCGGCAATTTTGGGAAAAACAATATAAATCGCGAACGACAAGGGCTTGCACTCGCCGCTCAATGGGAAAGTCCTGACCGACGTACCTTAGTGACAGGCCAGTTTATGCGTTCAGACGCGACCTTGGCTTGGACAGAAAATACGTTTAGCTATCAGACTGATCAAAATAATGGCGACGAAGCTGATGGCCTAAGACGTGACACTTATCCTCTTGACGGCACGCCGGCTTATGAATTTGATGATAGCGGCACTTTCATTAATGGCACAATTACTGATCAACGCGATGGTGGTTGGCGTTCAAATGGTAGTGACCAACAGCGAGTCCCTATTGCCGCTGATTGGGGAAATCCGTCTGTACCGCAATTTGGTAATACTTATCAATCGACCACCCGTGCTAAAGAGCAACGGACGGTTGTTGATGATTATGCTTTTAATGTTAAATTTAGACCGAATGATACTTGGTCCCACGAGTTTGACATTCAGTATATCGATGCAACAACTAAAGACGATGATGTGACTTTATATTTAGGTACTCAAGCCAACTTGAGTTTGAACTTAAAAGGTGATGTTCCTCAAATCGAACTTTTAGAGCCTTGGAATGGTAACGCTGGTGGTAACGGACAAGAGAGTAATCCGGCCTTTTTCCAAACCAAATCTTCGTATTATTGGCGTTCTGCAATGGATCATTACGAACGCAGTGAAGGGGATTCGGTGGCGTTTCGCTATGATACTAAGTATACCTTCGATAGAGGTTTTTTCTCTTCGATAAAAGCCGGTGTGCGATACTCTGAACGGGAACAAACAGTGCGCTTTTCTGCATATAACTGGCAAACACTTGGTGCACTATTTAGTAATGACGTCGATGGTGATGGCTATGCCGCTGCATGGCTGGATTTACCGGCAAACGAAAGCTTGATTAACGAAGTTCAACAAGTGAGCTGGGATGATCATCATCGTGGCAACAATGTAATAGTACCTGGCGGCACAACTCTGCATCCTTCGATTGCATTAGTACAAGACTACGCTAATTGGGGAAGTCGACTCTCTGGAGTAGCTTCTGACTGGGAACCCTTGTCTGAGAGACAAATACAAAACGGTGTTGATGCCAATGGCAACCCCACTTACGAACAATTAGACGGCCCCTTTAGACCAGCTGAAACTAATACTTTTGTGGAAACAAATACCGCCGCCTATGTACGATTTGATTTTGAATCTGATGCATACAAGTTCCCATTTAATGGTAACTTTGGCGTTCGCTACGTTAAAGTCAAGCGGGAAACAGATGGCGCTGTTACCTTTCCTAACCTAATTCCTAATGATCCAGCGGATACTTCTGACCGCTTAAACTTTTTACCCGCGGATGACAGTGCCTTTGGTAACTATGGTACCGCGGTACTTAACGATGTTTACAAGGATGATTTCATTCTGCCTAGCTTTAATATAAAAGTAGAATTGGACGACGATTTAATTGCTCGCTTTGCGGTATCTAAAGCGATTGCTTACCCAGACACTGGCAACTTAAAAAACTACGTTAATATTCAAGATGGCATCTTTATCACCGACCGAACTGAACCATCAGAACCTGGTGGTGAAGCCATCATAAACAGCTCAGATGTAGTTACTTGGGAAGGGAGTTCAGGAAATCCGTATTTAGCGCCAATGGAGTCGATTCAGTATGACTTCTCTTTGGAGTGGTATTTCAGCCCCTCAAACTCACTAACCACAACGGTATTCTACAAAGATTTGAGTAACTTCTTTGTGACCGGTGCTGTAGATGAGCAGTATACCAATAATGGTGTGACGAATACCGTGCGGGTACAAAAACCTCTTAATACCGACGAAGGTACTATGCAAGGTATTGAGTTTGCTTATTCACAGTTTTTCGATTTCTTGCCAGAACCTTTTGATGGCTTAGGTATACAGGCAAACTACACTTATATTGAAGCTGAAGGTGTGCCCAATAGTAATACTTTTGAAACAGAACCTGACGGCCAACCGAAGGATGGACCAGCGGAAGCGGCATTTGAATCATTGCCGTTAGAGGGACAGTCTAAACACACTGCTAATTTAGTGCTGACTTATGAAAAGAATGATGTGTCAGCGCGCATGGCCTATAACTGGCGGTCTGCATATTTGTTAACCGCTAGGGACGTTATCGCGCCTTATAGACCCATTTATAATGAAAGTGCTGGTTTTCTTGATGGTTCGATTTTTTACAACGTAACTGACAATATTAAAGTCGGACTGCAAGCCGTTAACTTGTTAGATACAGTTACCAAGACGACCATGCAGATTGACGATGCAGGAACTAGAACTGGACGTTCTTGGTTTGTAAATGATAGACGATTCTCTTTTGTGGTTAGAGCGAATTTCTAATCTATCTAACTAAGCTGAAGAATTATGCGCAACCTATTGGTTGCGCATTTACATTCAATCATATGTTTGTAATCTTTCAGTCAGATATAACCTCAACAAAAAGTTGACCCGCTTCATTAAGTAACACAGAGTAGTTAAAGAGTAGGAGAGGTAAATGAGCGAGCACCTAATTAAAAATATTGTGATCGTGGGTGGTGGCACTTCAGGCTGGATGACGGCCGCAGCCTTGGGCACTTTACTGCGCCAAGAGGGCATGAATATCCGCTTAATAGAATCAAGTGATATTGCTAATGTAGGTGTAGGTGAAGCAACCATTCCGCAACTTAAACTATTTAATGACTTGCTTGGATTAGACGAAGATGATTTTGTCAGAAAAACCCAAGCGACCTTCAAACATGGTATCGAATTCGTTAACTGGAAGAAGTTGGATCATAGCTATATGCATCCCTTTGGTACATTAGGCTTGAATTTTGAAGGTGTGGAATTTCATCAATTTTGGTTGAAGATGGCAAAGCTCGGTAAAGCCAGCAACTTACAGGATTATTCGTTTAACAGTGTGGCCGCTAAATCGGGCAAGATGATGCGCTCAATCGATACACCGAACTCGCCACTGAATAATATCGCTTATGCTTTCCACTTCGACGCTAGTTTATATGTTAAATATCTGCGTGAAATTGCAGAAAAACATGGCGTTAAACGCACTGATGCAAAAGTCACAGAAGTGAAATTGCGTAAAGAAGACGGTTTTATAGAAAGCCTGTTGTTAGACAATGGTGAAGTGGTTGAAGGCGAGTTGTTTATTGATTGTAGTGGTTTTCGGGGCATATTAATTGAACAAGCACTGCACACCGGTTATGAAGATTGGAGTCATTGGTTGCCCTGTGATCGTGCGGTTGCTGTGCAAAGTAAAACCACCGAAGCGCCTATTCCTTATACCCGTTCAACAGCGCAAAAAGCTGGCTGGCAATGGCGCATTCCTTTGCAACATAGGGTTGGCAATGGGCATGTTTACTCCTCGAAGTTTATGAGCGATGAAGAAGCTGAACAAATTCTACTTGAAGGTATAGATGGTGAGCCGTTAACCGCGCCACGTATCATTAGGTTTAAAACCGGCATGCGACGGAAATTCTGGAATAAAAACTGTGTGGCGATAGGTTTAGCTGGTGGTTTTATCGAACCGCTTGAGTCAACTGCAATCCACTTAGTACAAAGTGGTATTTCTCGTCTTATGAGCCTTTTCCCATCAAAGCAGTTTTTTAAATCTGATATAGATACTTATAACCAGCAGGCTGCTTTAGAAATGGAGCGCATTCGCGACTTTATTATTCTGCACTACAAAGTTACAGAAAGGGACGATACGCCGTTTTGGGACTATGTTCGCAATATGGAAATACCAGAATATCTACAGAGAAAAATAGACTTATTTAAGGCAAATGGCCGCATATTTCGTGAAGACGAAGAATTATTTAATCAAACTAGTTGGTTAAGTGTGATGGTGGGTCAGGGTATTGTGCCCGACGGTTATCATCCTATGGTTGACGTATTGAGCGAAGAGCAAATAAAAAAGCGCATGGATAACGTTAAGAGCGTGATCGAAAAATCTGTCGACTATATGCCAAGCCAAGCACAGTTTATTGCTCAACACTGTGCAGCCACTTCAATGGATGCCAATTCTAATAATGACTAAAAGGCTGCAGCTTGGGTGTAGATGTCAATACACGAATGGCCTACACCGCTAACCTAAATTTTTTTATCTTGTAGCACTGGCTTTAGCCCGTGGCATGTCCAGCCCATGGAATGCCTCACCCGTGGCGCGTTTAGTCCCTGATATTTAACCTTAAATAAACCTAGGTTAAATTTTTAACTCATTGTTTTTACGTTTTATTTTCTGTCACATTTGTGACGCTAAATTGACTTCTATTTATCATAAATAAGTAGCAAAAATGCCATTAAGCACTTCTATCCTACGCGCAGTCTAAATTAAACAGATTGATTCCTTGGAATTGTACTGTTTCTAAATAACTTAAATAGGGTATTAGTACATGAAGTCTACCTCTACATTTCCATATGTTCTTAAAACGCTTGTCGCCGTGAGTATAGTTTCGCTTGCTGGCTGTAATAGTGACAATGAATCGTCACCTGAGGCTGAAATTACACCAACATCATATATCAACTTTACTGTTCTTCCATATCTTCAAAACCCGACATCGAGTGAAATAACCGTGAATTGGTTAAGTGACACTGATCAACCGGGTACAGTTACGATTGAAGGTATTGGTTCTTTTGTGTCTGATGTACAACTGGCTGAATCGCTAACTTATGGAACCTCTGAAGTTGAATATATTCATGGGGAAACCAATTTTGGCGAAACTCATAGTGAGGTTGCAGAAGGTGAAGCTCCGGCATCTAGTTATAAGCATTCCGTTAGAATTACAGGTTTAGAAGCTAATACTTCTTATGAATATACCGTCGAGCAACCTGAGGCTAGTGCTTTTGCCGCTACGTTAACTACAGCTCCAAATCAAGGTAGTCGTGAAACTGTTAGATTTATTACTATGTCTGATATGGAGACAGAGCCGGAATCGACTGAAAAAACTGTTCGTTGGACGGCAAATGCTTTGGCGATCGGTGGTGATAAGCTAGGTACTGACCCCGATACTTATACTCGCCAGTATCCTGTTGACCAAACAACGGGTTATAAGGCTAACTTGGTTTACGCTGCGCAAAGAACGCCAGATTTTTGGGTGATCGCCGGTGACTTAGTTGAGAAAGGTGGGCGACAACTCGATTGGGATGAGTTTTGGCGACATAGTGCCGGTGAGTGGGGAACACTAGCTTCCACAACACCGATTTTTCCTGCATTAGGAAATCATGAAAATTACTGGCATCCAGATGCGCCGGGTTATAATGCTGAAGCGTCTATGTTGTCTTATGATAAATGGAATACCTATTGGGATTTGCCCACCAACGACGCGTCAGATGAACGCTACGAAAAACGATTTTATCGTGTCGACTACGGTCCTGTAACTTTAATTACCTTAGATTCATCTAATGGTAATGATGAGGATCCAAGTCAAGATACCAATTTGTTTATCAATGGTGAAGAATCACGAGTACCCGACTTTAACCAAGGAAGCGAACAATGGAATTGGGCTGTACGTGAACTTGCTAGTGCTCAAGCTGAAGGCCAAGTAATCTTTGTGCAATTCCACCACACTGCTTTTGGCACTGGTGTGCATAGTCTTCCATCGGGAAGTGCGGGTATCGCTAATGCTGAAGATAGTCAGTCTGGTGTGCCAATGCGTATTTATCAGCAGCTTTTTGAACAGTATGATGTTACCGCGGTTTTGTCTGGCCATGATGAGTTGTTGGAATATGTAAACATTAATGGCGTGAGTTACTGGGATGTCGGTTTTGCTGGCGATGGCCTTAGAGGGCCAGGGTACCCGCCGACTACTGATTATGTACCTTTTGATTTATTGCCTCTCGAAGCACAGTTGACCCATTGGAGTGCCCATGGAGATGCACCTGAAGTTTGGGATGGAGAGCAGTTAATCTCTGGCGGCAAGCATTATGGATTTCTTGAAGTAGAAGTGCGCCCTTCTGGTGATTATAACTACGAAGTGGTTATGACTCCTCGCTATGTCTTCCCGGTAACCGATGAGACAGGTGCGGCAACTGGTGAGTTTGATCATCGCCAGTATGACAAAGTCGTTCGCATTATCGTCGAGCGTTAATTCGTTTAACATCTTGGATGGGTATAACTACTCATCCAAGACTTTCCCAGTTACTCAATGCCGTGGGCTAGTTAATTCGGTAGCGATTTAATTCTGAATTAATTCAGGCACTCCATTTTTCCAATCGTCCCAATTAGCCACAATAGTGTCAACCACCTTACTACCAACCAAAACAATATTTTCAACGGTTTCAGCAAAACCTCCCGCGGTTTCCCCTGGCGCTGGATCTAAGTGCTCAAGAGTGCTCTCGTTGGGATTTCCTTGGTCGAAGTTAACTGCTCCCCGAAGACTCATGACTCGATCTATTCCTACTGTTCTTGATAGAACCTGAGCTAAAGCCGTGGCTTCCATTTCAGTTATGATATAGTCATCAGCAGCATATAGTTGTGTAATGTATTGCGCTTGTTTTGATAATCCAGGTCCATGAAAAAAAGTGTCGCCGGTCATATGGGTGCCGATCGTTATTGCTGGGCTGCGTCTCGCTTCTTTTTGTGGATAGCGCATGCGATAAGCATTGGCCGATTCGGAGTCTTTTAATGTCACAGATTGACTTAACCAAACACTCCATTTCAGTAATTCTGGATTAAGCTGGTAGCGACGAATATCTTCGTATCCTTTGCGTGGCATAAATGTAGGAGTGCCTGCTTGCCCTTCTTCTGCTTTCCAGCGATGACCTAAGTCATAATCTACAAGCCAACTTGCCCAGCTGACGTCACCGATAGTCCCCTTAGATGGTGGAGTACCGCCAACGCCACTGAGTATGAAATAGCTATTTGTAAAATTAAATTGCGGTGAAAGTAAAATAGCTTGCATGGACGCTGAAGAGCCTACTTTTCCCATCCCCAATACTGAGCCACAAACACCGTTTGAATTACAAAATACCGGACGATGTGCGCCTTTAACGTTTATTGGTCTACTGTCGCTAAAATAATGTTCATACCAGTGTTGGAACTCTCCGGCTTTATCACCACTGTTAGCTCCAATTTCAAACATGGCCGCGATAAATACTCTAACTTCGATTGTTTTGTGTTTGTCGTTCGCTTGCGCTTGTATCGATAAAAAATAACAGATACATAGAAGGACGATTTTTGATGGAAGTATCCTTATCATCTTGTCACACACCTTTTTGATTCAATTTAATGCTGCAACTCTGCAATAGCGTATATTAAAACTAAACTAAAATTACATCTAAAGTTTATACTCAGTGATTACGCTTGCTTTACGTTACTCATAAATGTCAGATTTCAGGAGCTAATATGAACGAAAATGAAAAGCTAAATTATGTGGAATTTGCTGCAAAAGATCTAAGTGCCACCAAACAGTTTTTTAGTGCGGTATTCAATTGGCAGTTTGTTGATTATGGTCCTGAATACACGTCGTTTTCGAATCAAGGGCTTGATGGCGGGTTTTATCAAGCTGAGCTTTGCAACATACCTGAAAATGGCGGTGCACTTTTAGTATTTTACAGCAGCGATATACAAGCAACATTACAAAAAATAAAATCGCATAATGGCAAGATCATTCGTCCTATTTTTGATTTTCCCGGAGGTTGCCGTTTTCATTTTAGTGAACCCAGCGGTAATGAGTTTGCAGTCTGGTCTGAAAGCCAATAAACACGGCTTTATCAGGTATATTTAAGTATATAAAGGTATTGAAATATAACGGGATTATGTTGCATTTGTGTTAATAAAGTGACAGTTTATGTCTACTTTAAAACACGATTAAAAACTTTTTGAAATATTCAGATTAAAAAGTTCTTTAAATCAGCCATTGATCGTAAATTAGGCATTGAGATCGTAGAGCGGATACTTTAATATCCGACATCAGGTGTCAAATACTTTCAAGGAAAAGTGATGAGAAAAAGTTTAATTGGATTAGCAGTAGCTGCAGCAGTCGCTTCTGTTAGTGTACAAGCTCAGCAAGAGCAACAAGGTGGATCTGGCGCAAGCGGCGGTGCATTTGGTGGTGTTGCTGGTGGTACTATCGCTGCTGGTGTTGTTGGCGCTACTATTTTAGCGGGTGTGATTTCAAATTCGAATGGTGATGCTCCAGAGCGTCCTATTACTGTTCCACCTACACCTACACCTACGTGTGAAGGCGATGATGATTTAGTTGACGGTGTATGTATCGGTACCACTATTACAGTGACTACTACTGGAACTGGAACTAGTACATCAACTGTAACTGTTCCTGTTACTTATACTTACTCGCCTTCGATCTAAGTTTAGTAAAAGATTTAAAGCCGCCTTTGGGCGGCTTTTTTATTGGTTGTGAATATCTATTATGGATAACAATGAAAATAACTTTTAGCTTATTAGTATGTAGTGCACTTTTTCTGTCGGCTTGCTCTTCTACACAAAGAGCTTATAAACAAAACATAGAATTGTATTTTAGTAGTAAACAAAGTGTCACTTTAACTAAAGATATCGTTTTAGAAACCCCCATTGATCTCATATACATAAAAGCGGGTGAACGTCCATACGCTACTATGGCACTGGCTTTTATCGAAAACAGTCGATATAAATGGGTTTCCGCAGATAATGCTGTATTGGTTACTCAAAATGGTAGGTTGGTACGTACTTTAGGTCTAAAAAACAATTTAATTTATGTGGCTAACTTAGATACTGATCCTATGGTGTCAAAAAGTGATGTAGCAGAAAATGCGAATTGGAATAGTTATTTAGATTTTGACCCACATCAGTATGGGGTGAGATTGTATTCAGAGTTTAAACGTCAAGAGAATATACCCCTGACAATTCTGGATCAGCAATTTACAACCACTAAAGTTATCGAAAACGTCACAACTCAAAGTGTCGAAACTGCTTCAGATAGTTGGCAGAATGTGTATTGGTATCATACTCAAACTGGACAGTTATTGCGTTCTTCACAACAGTTCTCTGGCTCATCTGAGCGTTACGAAATACAATATGTTAGCAGGGCTATGAGATTGCTGGAGTCTACTCATGAATAGATTAAAAAGCCTTTTCACAGTTATCGTGTTTTCATTCTGCTTTAATAACTATGCGAATTCCCAAGTCGAAGTTACGGTTAATGGCAATATTTTGAACTTTGCTGAAAACCCCAGATTGAATCAAGTTTTAGAATCAATTGCCCTGGAGCAAAATTGGTATTGGCGTGCTAGTCAGTTATTTAAATTGGATTCCGACATAGCTGAAAAAAGCAGACAGGAACTGGTTAAACAGCTTTCGGTTAAATCAAAGGTTGCTGATTCAGCTACATTTAACCAACTTATAAAACACATAGAAAGCTGGACACTCGCACAGCGGATTGACATTGCCATCGATTACGATTTGGCGCGGTTTCAACTAAATCATAATCCACTATTCGATGATGGAAAATACCGTTTAACCCTTAGTAAACGAATGACCTCTCTGTTTATTTTCGGCGCTGTGTCACAGCCAAGTACGATTGAATATGAGAATAATCAGTGTATCGAAAACATCGTGGCGCAAATTAGTAAAACAGAATCTGCCGATGCAAACATTGTTTATGCAATTCAACCTGACGGCGTTATTCGTCAATTACCTGTAGCCTATTGGAACCAAAAATGCCACCAGGTGATGCCCGGTACACAGCTTTATATTCCTTTGGTAGAGTCCCAATGGTTTGCAGATAATAGTCAGCTCAATCAGCTTATCGCTGAACTTGCAGTAAATAGGGTAGTCATTGAATGATCACAATTAAAAGGATGTTAGCTCTTGTTGTAATGACTAACGCCGCGTTAATTAGTTTTATTACATCAACTGCATATGCCTCTGAGCAATCGTTTGACGACGATAATGGAGATGTGTCGCAAATGATTAGGGGCGGAGCCGGTTTAATACAGACTCCCACAGCGCGGATGGCTAAAGAAGGCTCGTTCACTTTAAACTATAACGATATTGATCAATATCGATTTTGGTCAGCAAGCCTGCAGCTTTTCCCGTGGATGGAATCTACAGTTCGTTATACCGACGTAAGAACACAACTTTATAGCCAAGATCCAAGCTTTAGTGGTGATCAAACCCTAAAAGACAAAGGCATTGATGTTAAGTTTCGACTGATTAAAGAAAGCTATTATTTACCTGATGTTTCATTTGGTTTAACGGATATCGGTGGAACCGGTTTCTTTAGCAGTGAGTTTCTTAACTTTAGTAAAAATCTTGGCCCCTTTGACATACATCTTGGTGTAGGTACCGGTTACCTTGGGGCAGGTGGAAATATCACTAACCCACTGTGTGAAATTAAGGATTCATTTTGTGAGCGTCCTGGTGGATTCGGTGGTCGAGGTGGAAAAATTGACTACAACGAGTTCTTCAAAGGTCCAGCGTCGGTTTTTGGTGGCATTGAGTATAGAACACCTATTGAGGGGCTAACCCTTAAGCTAGAATATGACGGTAATGATTATGTAAATGACCGTGCTGGAACGCTAGAACAAGACAGTGAGTGGAATGTTGGCGCGGTTTATAAATACAATAATTGGGACTTTAACGTGAGTTACCAAAGGGGCAATACCTTTGGTTTTGGCGTGTCATACAACTTCAATATGCACACGGTTAAACAACATAAATTTGATCGCCCACCTAGAGAGCTGAACAATGCGAAACCGGCAGAATCAATTGAAACGATTAACCGTGATCGCCTGTATGCTGATTTAGTAAATGAAGGCAGTTTTATCATTAATGCTACTCATACTGGTGAAGACGAAATGACGTTTTACGGAACTCAGTTAGGTTACCGTGATCATGATGAGGCAACTCAGCGAGTTGGTAGAATATTAGCTTCCGAGTTACCTGATTCTATTAAAACCTATAAGTTGGTGGATACATTGGCCAACATTCCATTACTCGAAACGAAAATAGATGCGCAAGAATTTAAAGTTGCCGCAAACTATCAGCGTTTAGAAACTGATATTCAATCAGCATACGTTCGTCAAAACCCTACTCAATCCACAGTCGATAATTACCACCCCAAAGATTACTCTGGGGCGTTTTTCAATATGGAAAGCTTTTGGATTCAAACTTTTGGTAATCCAGAGGATTTTTACCTTTATCAAGGTGGTGCATATCTTAACGGCGGTTACCAATTTAATCCAAACTTCTCTGTTCGTGGTGGGTTGAAAGTGACTGTGCTTGAAAACTTCGATAAGTTTAATTTTTTAGTCGACTCTGAAACCTCGCATCTACCTAGAGTGCGCACGCAAGTTCGAGAATATGTAACGCGCAGTAAAGTGACTATGGAAAATGCGTACCTGCATTGGTTCGATAAAATTGCAGAAGATACTTATGCGCAAGTGTATGGTGGTTATTTAGAGACCATGTTTGGTGGTGTGGGTACCGAGGTGCTATATCGCCCTGTAGATAGCAGCCTAGCGTTTGGAGTTGATCTAAACTACGTACAACAACGTGACTTTAATAACGAAACAGGGTTCTTCGATTATAAAGCCTTCACTGGTCATGCGAGTGTTTATTGGACGCCTGAATTTTTACCTGACATGCAGCTAACCGTAAATGCTGGTCAGTTCTTGGCAAAAGATAAAGGCGTTAATATCGATGTAGCTAAACGTTTTGATAGTGGCATTATTGTGGGTGCCTATGCCGCATTTACTAATGTATCAGCTGAGGAATATGGAGAAGGTAGCTTTACCAAAGGATTCTATATTTCCATACCATTTGATCTCTTCTCGTTAGCGCCAGCTAAAGGGCGTGGAAAAATTCCATGGATTCCTATTGGCCGTGATGGCGGGCAAATGTTGCAACGCCCAGTTAAGTTGAAAAATTTGACCGAAGCGAGAGCACCATTTTACGATTAGGATAAAATGATAAGCGGTCCCTAATATTCTGATTGCAAAGTATTAGGGGCTTTAGCGCTCAGATTTTTAGGTTTAAACATGTCAACTAAGTACACTCGAAACGATTATAAAGTTTTTTATCCTATGCAAACCCGCTGGGCTGATAACGATATCTATGGGCATATTAATAATGTTCAGTATTACGCTTATTTCGACACTGCAGTTAATCGTTATTTAATTGAAGAAGGCGGTTTGAATATTCATAGCGATGCAGTGGTGGGCTTTGTTGTTGAATCAAAGTGTCAGTACTTTTCTGCCATTGCTTATCCACAATCTTTGCAAATTGGTTTGCGAGTTTCTCGTTTAGGCAATAGCTCGGTTACCTATGAAATTGGAATTTTTGTTGAGGGGGAGAGTTCACCGTCAGCACAAGGTCATTTTGTGCATGTGTTTGTTGAACAACAAACTAACAAGAGTACTGCTATTCCTTTGAATATTCTTGAAGCCCTTAAATTGATTCAGGTTGAGTAGTCCGTTTTATTGACGTTAATCAGTCTTCAATGGAAATCTCTGGAAGTGGTATTTAAATCTTCCAGTAAGTGACTCAAGTCAGTAATTTTCCCTGCAATGATATGAGTGACATCACCATCGCCACGCTCCAAAATACCGCTAACTTTGATTATTTTTGATTTTAAAAAAGCCTTTTTTTGTGCCCGAGCGGTAGCCTGCCATACCACTACATTGCAACAACCCGTATCATCTTCTAAGGTCATAAAGGTTACTCCTGCTGCGGTGCCTGGTGCTTGTCTACCAATGACCACACCGATAACATTGACTACAGATTTATGCTGCTTTTCAGCCAATTGCTTTGCCGCTGTGTACTTACCTAATTTCCCCGCATTACGTAATAATTTTATCGGATGATGGGTTAACGACATGCTTGTTGCCGCATAGTCTTCAACCATTTCCTCTACATCTGTTGGTGCAACATCAAATAAGAATGATTGTTCCTGATTTTTGAACAAGGGTAATTCCGACTCACTCTCCATTAATGCCCAGCGTGCTTTATAACGGTTCTGGGCCAGTGAGGATAGTGCATTGGCGCTGGCAAGGGCTTCCATGTGATCGCGCTGAACAGCCAGTTGCTTTAATTCAACAACAGATTTATAGCCGTTTTGGGGGCGTTGATTAACCAGTAGTTGTGCAGCACTCTTCGACAACCCTTTGATCATGCGTAATCCTAGACGTATGGCGAAGGTGTCCCCATCTTTTTGCAAGATATGATCATAATCAGAGTGATTGATGCAGATGGGGAGTATCTTGATGTGATGGCGCTTCGCGTCTTGAATTAATTGTGCTGGTGGATAAAAACCCATGGGCCAACTATTCAACAGACCCACGTAAAATGCCTGCGGGTAATAATACTTAAGCCAAGATGACACGTAGGCAAGTACCGCAAATGATGCCGAGTGGGACTCTGGAAATCCATATTCACCAAAGCCACATATTTGGTTGAATATACGTTGGGCATAATCTTGCGTATAACCTCGTTCAAGCATGCCATTGATGAGTTTGTGTTGGAATTGCATGAGTTGTCCGTTTTTCTTCCAACTTGCCATTGCTCGTCTAAGTTGATCGGCTTCGCCACCGCTAAAACCAGCAGCGACCATAGCCAGTTGAATAACCTGCTCCTGAAAAATGGGTACACCCATGGTTCGACTAAGCACCCCAGCGACTTCTTCTGAGGGATATTCGATAGGCTCCTTGCCATCACGTCTGCGTAAAAATGGATGAACCATGTCACCTTGGATAGGCCCAGGCCTGACAATCGCAATTTGAATCACCAAATCATAATAGGTTTTCGGCTTAAGGCGAGGCAGCATGCTCATTTGCGCACGGGATTCGATTTGAAAAACCCCAACCGTATCGGCTTGTTGAATCATTTTGTAGACTTGTGGATCATCTTCGAGTTTGGTGATCTGCGCTATGCTGAGGGAGTGACCATAGTGCTTTTCGACTAATTGAAAAGATTTACGAATGGCAGTGAGCATACCTAAGGCCAACACATCGACTTTCAATAATCCTAGGCTTTCCAGATCGTCTTTATCCCATTGTATGACGCTGCGCTCTACCATGGCCGCATTTTCAATAGGTACAAGCTGATATAAAGGACCTGATGAAATAATAAAACCTCCTACATGTTGGGATAGGTGTCTTGGAAAACCCATTATTTCATTGACCAAAGAGATGAAGTGTTTACCTTTTACTGAGGCAGGATCTAGACCTAATTCGGCAATTTGTGCCTGCCAATTTAGACCGCTGTCTCGACGGTTAATATTTTTAATAAAAAAGTCTAGCTGGGTTTCGTTTATACCCAATGCCTTACCCACTTCCCGTAATGCACTTTTGAAACGGTAGCAGGATACGGTTGCCGCTATGGCGGTGCGTTCCCGTCCATATTTAGTATAGATATATTGAATTACCTCTTCTCTGCGTTGGTGTTCAAAGTCGACATCAATATCAGGGGGCTCATCTCGCTCTTTGGAAATGAAGCGTTCAAATAGCACGTTAATTTGACGAGGATCGACAGAAGTGATCTCTAAACAATAACAAACTACGGAATTCGCCGCCGAACCCCGTCCTTGATATAAAATCTGTTGAGACTGCGCAAATTGCACTACATCATAAATAGTGAGAAAAAAGAATTCATATTCTTGTTCCTCAATGAGTACCAATTCTTTTTCAATAATATTACGAATGTCAGGTTTTATGCCTTCTGGAAAGCGTTTTTGAATACCTACTTCGACTAAGTCTCTAAGGTGTTGTTGGGGGGATTTTCCTTCAGGAATAAGTTCTGCAGGATACTCATAACGCAGCTCTCGCATATTAAAATTGCACATACGGGCAACTTCTACTGAGTTATCCAGCCAACCCCGTTTGAAAAGCTTGTTGAGCTTGCCATGACTACGTAAACAACGTTCACTATTGGATAGTAGTTTACGACCAAGCGCGGCCACCGTAGTACCGTGTTTGATGGCGCTGAGCAGATGCTGTAAAGGGAGGCGACTTGGATTGTGCATTAGCACACCGCCGCAAGCACAGATTGGAAGATCAAATAACTGGCTGAGCTTTTCATAATGGTCGAGCATCGATTGCTCATTGGCAGTGAGGTGACGTTGGGCGGCGATCCATAAACGATTTTTATAGTGCTTTTTTAACCAATTTGCCCAAGGTTCATCAACATTTAGTTTGCCATTGGGCAACCACAACATTAAGCAATGTTTAATGGTTTTAAGATCCCATTTAGCCAAGCTATATTCACCTTTAGGTGAGCGTCGTCTAGCATTTGTAATGATTCGACATAATTCAGCATAAGCTTCCCGGTTAGGGCATAACAAAACACACCGCAAGCTATCATCTAGTTTAAAATAACTGCCTACGATGAGTTTAATTGCAAGCTTGTGATCTTTAATTTCGGTGTAAGCCCTTACTACCCCTGCAACAGAACATTCATCGGTTATTGCTATTGCTTCATAGCCTAAAAAATGCGCTTGTTGAATGAGTTCCTGAGGATGGGAAGCACCATGCAAAAAGCTAAAATTAGACTGGCAGAATAACTCAGCGTAGGCCATAGATTGGTCTCTAACTTATCTTTTTAACGAGCACGTTAGCTAAAAAAACCATGGGCAAACCACAAGCTATTACTGGTACGATATATCCATAGCCACTGGCCATGTTGATTACGCGCGATGAAATAGTCTCGGGTGATTGCTTGGTTGTCCCACCATCCAGTACTTATGCGTTCTGGCCCATGTATGATGGATACTTTTTCTGTTAATGGTTGTGGTGTTTGCAGCATAAAGCTTGGTCGTAATGGGTAAGTCGAAATGTGTTTAGGTGTTGTTTCCAGTTGGGGTTGCACATATTTATTTACTTTTTCGGGGCGAAAATCATCATCTAACATCACCTGCGAAATCGCCTCTTCTCCTAGCTTGGCTTGTAGCAATGAGATTAATTGTAAATACGTGAGAGTACCCTTGCTGGCACTGAATAAATCGCCTTTATCGGGGCTACGTAATTGGGTTTCGGCGGTACTTAGCTCTAGTGCAAATATGGGCGCTTGTAAAACTAAGTTGTCCAATTTCAATATGCTAAGATTAACCCACTTGTCAGCTTGGTATTCTCCTTGCGCAGAACCTACCTCTAAGGTGAGTGCTTTATTATCTCGTTGATAGAAAGTAAAAATAATCTTCTGAGTAAGCAAATCCCGTATTTTTAAAAACTGCTCTAATGCAGTTAACAACAGTTTTATTGGTGATAGAAGTGTGTCGGTATGACTTATCTCATAAAGTAGTTCTAAGTAACGTTGAAACTTAGATTGGGGATGGTAGAAATCCATTGGATGATGAAATTCACCACTTAGTCTACCCAAGTAAGTCACCAAATCTATATCAAAACGCTTGGCGACATCCTTTAATGGCACTGCCATTAGATCGGCAAGAGTGTGGATACCGACTCTAGCTAACTTGGTAACGGTTTTCTTATCTAATTCAGAGTCAACTAGTTGTCGAATACCAATTTGGTGTTGCAACATAGGTAGATGGTCGCTGACTTGATTCCACGCCGTTCGGGCTAGGATACGGGCAGCATAAGGGGATTGTCCGCTGGCATAATAATATTTTACCTGGAACTCTTTTAGTTGGTTTTTAACAACCCGCCAATAGCCATTAAGTCCGCCGTACAACATCAGCATATTGTGTATTCGTAACAGCAAGCCATTTGGCGGAAACAGACAGATATCAGAGGTGACTAGATACAAGTGTTCGGCTATCTCAACTAATTTTTTTTGCTCTATATCACTTTTATAGGGCAACACCTGGAGGTGTTGATCTAGTGCCGCAGCGGTTCCCAATCCCATTCCTGTGCGAATACCGGCATCAATAGCAGCTTGATTTAATTGCAATACGCAATTTGTTTGATGATGCAATATGACCAATGAGTGCTGAGTATTGATCTGCCCGCTAGTGTCTTCAACACGCCTTTGCTGAGGCGATGGAATTGCATGACATACACTGTCTAATTGCAAATGAGGAAAGTGTAAATATAACCAAAGAGATTGCATATTAGCTGACTTTAGCCCGTGGAAATGTCAGCACATTAGTGGCGCGTTGGTTGAGTGCTAATTCAGGCCAAATGTGGCTCATATTGAGATTAAATGGTTGGGCTGGCCAACCGCCTTTACGTTTGGTAATTTGCACCTCTAAGCCCTGTTCATGAGCACTGAGTTTCATCGCTAGGCTCACCGGTAACGACAAACTTAATTGTCGATTTTGACGCACTACAAAATGTAAAGCGTCACCTTGTTCAGCGGCTAGTTGTAGACGTTTGGTTTGGGCGATTTCAAGCTGTTGATGCCACATTAGGACACTATGGCAGCAGCCGCTCTTAAGGCATTGCTCGGCACTCCAAAGCGCATGCTCTGCACTATTTGGTTGAACAATTAGAACCTGTTCAAGTGTGATCCCAAATTCCGCCAACATTTCTCCGTTAATTTGCATCGGAGGCGCAATAAACACCAATAAGCGCTTATGCTGCTGACGATATCGCAAAGCTGGCAATAACAAACGTAATTCGCCGATGCCTATGGGAGTATGGATATCAATCATTCCCGATTGTGGGAAGCCGCCTTGAAGTGCTTCATCAAGTTCTTCATAACCTGTACTTTCGGAGGTCAGGCACTGTTCTTGTTGATTGCCTTGCCATACTAAGCGTTTATTTTTTAGTTGTTCCAATAGTGTGTTCATAAATAACTTAAACTCCGGATAAGTACCGCATCTCGACAATGCTATTTTTACGCCTACGGCGTTGGAGGTTCTAAAAATAGTCCGCTATTACGTGCAAACCCCCGCTCTACTATCCATAACAATTTTATTATCGAGCATAATAAACAGGTATAATTTATACTGTATTTATGTACAGTATATTGATCAATTTCATAGATGCAAGTTTTGCTGTAAGTTGAAGCAATAGTTATTATGATGGACCGCTGTAATACCAAAGAGCATAAAAGGTAGGTTATGAATTATTGGTTATTTAAGAGTGAACCAGATGCATTTAGCATCGACGATTTAGCGAATAAGGCCAATCAAACAGAGCATTGGGATGGTATTCGTAATTATCAGGCTCGCAACTTTTTGCGGGATAAAGTGCAACTTGGTGATCAAGTATTCATATATCATTCTAGTTGTAAAAATGTCGGAATAGCAGGTTTGGCCGAAGTGGTGAAGGGCGCTTATCCGGATCATACTCAGTTTGACCCAGAGTCAAAATACTATGATCCGAAATCAGATCCTGAGCAGCCTAGATGGTATATGGTAGATGTTAAATTGGTTAAAAAATTCAATCAAATCCTGAGCTTAAAAAGCATAAAGGCGATGCCGCAGATACAACAAATTGGTCTGGTTCAAAAAGGCCATCGTTTGTCTATTATGCCCGTGAATGCAGAAGAGTTCGCTTATTTGCTTAAAGAGTGTAACGAACTTTAATTAAAAATAGATTGCAGAGCATTGAAGCTCTGCATATTTTACAAATTATGACTTTTTCTGTTGTTCAATAAATAAAGCAATATTTTCTCTAAGTACAGACAGTGGGATAGAGCCGTACTCCAACACTGCATCATGAAATGCACGTAAATCAAACTTATCACCAAGGGCTTCTTCAGCTTCAGCGCGTAATTTTTTAATCTCTAACTCGCCAATTTTATAGGCTAGCGCCTGTGCTGGCCAAGAGATATAACGGTCGATTTCAGTGGTCACGTTGTGTTCTGAAAGCGCTGTATTCTCTAGCATATAATCTAAAGCGCGCTGTCGCGACCAACCTTTTATGTGCATACCGGTATCAACCACCAAACGGCACGCTCGCCACATTTCATAACTCAAGCGACCAAATTCTTCGTAGGGTGTTTGATAAATTCCCACTTCTTTGCCCAGAAACTCAGAGTACAAGCCCCAGCCTTCACCAAAAGCTGAGATGTAAGTGTAACGACGTACATTTGGTAAATCACTCATCTCTGATGCAAGTGAGATTTGTAAATGATGGCCCGGAACCGCTTCATGCATTGTCAGTGCAGGGATTGCATATAAAGGTCGTTTATCTAATGCGTAGGTGTTTACCCAGTAATAACCAGGTTCATCGTCACGCCTTGGTGATACATATCTGCCTGTGGTGTATTTCGGTGCAATGGCATCAGGAACGGGGGCTACGCCGTAAGGAGTACGAGGTAGCTTATAAAACAGCTTAGGCAACTGTGCATCCATGCGTTTAGCTACGTAAGATGCGTGTTTCAACAGTTCAACTGGCGTTTTTGCATAAAATTGCGGGTCGGTACGTAAGAATTGGATAAATTCATTAATACTACCTTGGAACTCTAATTCATCCACAATGTTCTGCATTTGGGCTCGTATACGCGCTACTTCTGTTAATCCCAGTTGATGGATTTCATCCACTGAAAGATCTGTAGTGGTATAATATTGGGCGCGATTTTGGTACATCTGTTCGCCGTTAGGCCAAGACTTAGAAGCCACATCTGACTTTGCTTTAGGAATATAATCGGTGACTAAAAAATCGTAAAAGTGTTGATAAGCACCCATAACATCTTGTTTGATAACTTGCTTCGCTTCTATTATTAATGCACGTTTTTGTGCCTCAGAAACATTGATATCATCGATTTTTAGGAAGGGGCTGTAAAATGTATTTTCTTCTACCTGGCCGTTAAAAAAACTCTCAACCGACTTTTCAAAACCCAGCATAACCGTTTTGGGTTGAACCATTCCCACTTCCATCCCTTTTTTCATCCACGCAATTTGTTGCGCAAAATAAGCGGGGATTAAACGAAGTCGAGTGAGATAATTTTGGTAGTCTTTTAGATCCGCGAAGCGACTCGAACGGGGGAGTCCAGCCATTGCACTATGAAAACCGTACTCCGACGTTAACGGTACATAATGTGCGTTGAAATGATATTCATCAACATAATTTTGCACCCGATAACGCTGCATCAGCAAATTAATTTGATCTGTTCGAGCTAACTGCTGTTTATCTATTTGGTCTAGTTGGTTTAAGAATTTTTTGAATTGAGAGTTTTGTTTGGCGAGCCCATCAGGCGAAATATCGGCAAGTTTGTCATCGAAGTCATGTACTCCTTGAGAGCTTGCGTAAACAGGTGATATAGATAGCTCGTATTGCCAAATATCATCCATCAATTGAAGTAATTTTTGCTGTTCAGATGCGGTAACTGGAAGACATAGAAACAGCAAGAAAAATATCGATACTCTGTTCAAAACTATATGCATGTTGGACTTTTTCCTAATTATTATAGTTACAGCTTAAGGCAAAACGGCTCCAATACAAAACGTACTGAAACTGTAATTGACGGTATGTTAGGTGCTGTACGGAAAAGTACTAATTTTTAGGTGTGTAAATCGGACTCGGAAATGCCGTTACTTTATCTGACAATTCAGTAATTTTTGCCGTACCTTGTTTCTTCACTTCGTCAATTCTTAACACGCTGTGCATAGGTATATAAGTGTGTTTTACATCAGCAAATTCGGTTTTTAATTTTTCGTGGCTCGGGTCTAATACCAGCGTTGTGTGGGTATCCCAGACAAAATCACCTATCTCCACAAATCCAAACATACTGCCTTGACTGACTTCACGCACATAAACTTCATAACGTTCGCCATTACTAACAAACTGTACCCTAAATAAAGGATTTTTAGTTGTCATCTTACTCACTTTTAGATATCAAAACGGGCATGAATTCTAACGACAACTGAGACAATCGCCAAGTGAAATTCGAAGGCTATTGATAAAACCATATAGGTTATTAAATATGAAAACCAGAAGTGAGAAGACTAGGCTATTTAATTAAGGTTTCAGTGGCCCTAAAATGGCCTGAGTAGCCAACATTAGTTCATCAGTGTCACCGGCTAAAATCCCATTAACGGCAAATCCTTGTACGTAACTGCATAACTGTAAACCGGTGGACTCAATATTGATATCCTGCCTAACTTCTCCTAGTTTTTGGGCTTTTTCCAAACAACCAATAAAGTCAATCTGGAGACGATCCAGATAATGCCGACCAATATCTCGGATCTTGAGGTCATCGAAGCCTAATTCAGTAATAATATTGATTAACAAACAGCCTCGACCTCTAACCAAATCAATATAAGCTGAGAAAAAACCTTGAATAGAAAGCATGCCTTGGTTGTGTTCTAGGTGTGAAAACGCTTTGGATAAATGCTGCTCTTGATAATGGGCTAGCACAATATATAAAAACTGCTGTTTAGAACCGAATTCAATATAGAATCCACGTCGGTTGAAATCGGTTCTGGCGATAATTTCGTCCATTGCAGCACCATGATAACCATGCTCCAAGAAGACCGCAATTGCTTGTTCAAGCACCTCTTCAACGTTGTATAGGGCCTTACGAGGCATATCAAATTCGCTTAAATAAAAAAGAACATATGTTCTTTATAGGTTAGTCGAGAATTAGATTGTGTCAAGACATTGTATTAGGAGCTTTAGCCTTTGCGCTATGTTCGATTTTTTGCGGGTACAAATTGTAGCAGGGGCTTTAGCCTTTGAGCTATGTTCGATTTTCTGCGGGTATAAATTGTAGCAGGGGCTTTAGCCCCTGACTGATGTCCGGTTTCCAGATTGAATAAACATCAGCAACCGGATTATATTATCGAAACGAATTTAAGAAAAAAACTGTTTGTTGATGAACTGCCAAGTTTCTTTAAAATCTTCGGTGGGGCGGCGTTTGAAATCACTACGGATAAACAAATTAATACGACCGTCGGTATAGCAGATCAGCATATTTGCAATCACACCTTCATCCGCAGGTAATGATTTTCCTTCACGAAGTTTACGTTCTCTTAAAACCTGTTTTATTTGCGTTTCAAGGCGCTCAAAAATCTGTGCAATTCTGCCACGTAAACGTTCCTGCTCTCCCATTAAGGCATCACCGTTCAAAATGCGGGTAATACCTGGATTTTTTTCTGAGAAACCTAAAATCAAATGAATAATCAATTGAATACGCACAGCGCTATCTTTTTCTTCATTAATAATTTTATTGATACGTGAAAACAAGGTTTCTTCGATAAACTCAATTAAACCTTCAAACATCCGTGCTTTACTGGGAAAGTGGCGGTATAAAGCAGCCTCTGACACGCCTACTTCTGTTGCCAATTTAGCCGTAGTGATACGCTGTCCAGGGTTGTTTTCTAGCATACTTGCTAGACATTGCAGAATTTGCGCTCTGCGGTTTGGACGTTTAATCGCGGGCATTAATCATGTCTCCCTGTCTGTAGGACCATATTATTATTCTTAGAGTTATTTTGTTGCATGTTTATTTCTATATTTTTCAGATACTAATTGCATCAATTTAAAAGCAAGTTGCTTTTTATCGGCAACATCGAGAGATTTTTCACCCTCTTTCCAAAAAACCGTCAAAGCATTTTGATCACTATTGAATCCAATGTTGCTATTTGAAACATCATTAGCAGCGATCATATCAAGCTGTTTACGCTCCAGCTTTTCTTTTGCATAACGACTAACGTCTTGTGTTTCGGCAGCGAAGCCGACAGTGAACACTGACCGTTGTTGTTTTGCGACATCTGCAAGAATATCAGGGTTTTTAGTAAAAGTAAGGGTCAACTCTTGATTGTTCTTCTTGATTTTTTGATTTACCGCTTCTAAAGGACGATAGTCGGCTACGGCTGCACAGCCAATGAAAATATCCGCGCTTTGTATATTTCCCATAACGGCATCATGCATTTGTTGCGCACTTTCAACATTAATCAGGTTCGCTTTGTTAGGAGCGCTTAAATTTACTGGGCCACTCACCAAAGTCACTTCAGCACCCATGGCTATTGCCGCATTGGCTAGTGCATAACCCATTTTTCCCGAGCTGTGGTTGCTGATGTAACGCACGGGATCAATTGCTTCTCGGGTCGGTCCTGCCGTAATCACTATTTTTTTGCCAGTCAAGCATTGAGGCGGCTTGGGTTGGGTGATTAGGTCTGCCAAGTACTGAGGTTCAGGCATACGTCCTTGCCCAATATCGCCACAAGCTTGCTCACCTGAGTCGGGTGGAATAATAGTGACCCCACGATTGGACAAGATGGAAAGGTTCTTCTGCGTAGCATCAGCCTTCCACATTTGCTGATTCATGGCAGGAGAAATATATACCTCAGCAGTACTGGCCAAGCATAACGTCGACAACAAATCGTCGGCCATGCCATGGGCAAGTTTAGCAATAAAGTTTGCGGTGGCAGGGGCGATAAGAATGCTATCAGCCCATTTCGCCAACTCTATATGACCCATAGCTGCTTCTGCAGCCGGATCGAGTAAATCGCTAGAAACCGGATTGCCTGATACTGCTTGCAATGCTAAAGGACTAACAAAATGTTCGGCTGAAGCGGTTAATACTGCTCGTACCTCAGCGTCCTTGACGGTTAGTTTGCGTATTAAATCTGGGGTTTTATAAGCGGCAATGCCACCTGTAATTCCGAGTAAAACCTTGTGCTTTTGAATGGCCATGTGTCTAAATATTCACTAAAAATCTGTGCTGCATTTTACCTAATATAAAGGTTAGACAAAACACTTAGGTACTTGATATGACTTAATATTGGCCTGATCGGCGATCATTTGCTAGGTTTAATTAGTGATATACGACTAATTGCTAGTAATTTTAACCCTAATTCAGGCACGGATGCATGAAACTATCAGAATGGCCAAAAATGGAGCGGCCAAGAGAAAAGCTCCTATCCATGGGCAGTGAAGCTCTTTCAGACGCAGAACTTCTCGCTATTTTTTTGAGAACTGGAGTACAAGGAAGCAGTGCTGTTGATTTAGCTCGTGAATTACTCACTCAGTTTGGCTCTTTGCGCAGTTTACTGAATGCCAGTAAAAGCCAATTTTGCTTGGGTAAAGGTTTGGGCGAAGTGAAATATGTGCAGTTACAAGCGACTTTGGAAATGTCGAAACGCTATTTTGCTCAATCACTCACGCGAACACACACATTTGATAGCGCCAATCGCACTAAACAGTATCTGCTGAGTCAACTACGTGACGAACCTAACGAGGTCTTTGCGGTATTAATGCTCGACAGCCAACATCGTCTTATTACCTTCAAAAAACTGTTTTTTGGGACGATTAACGCAGCAAGTGTTTACCCTCGAGTCATTGTTCAACAAGCCTTAGAGTGTAATGCAGCGGCAATTATATTAAGTCACAACCACCCGTCGGGCATCGCAGAGCCTAGTCAAGCAGATCAACATATTACTCAACGTATCAAACACGCCTTAGAGTTGATTGATGTCACTGTACTGGATCATATTATTGTCGGCGATGGTGACTGCGTGTCTTTTGCTGAACGGGGATTGGTATAAGGCAATCAGATGCATAAAATCAATTAAAAAGGCATATGAATGAAAGTATTGGTAAAGGAATAATTCATCATAGGTGTAAATTCATGTAAAACACAGGATAGTATAATGACTTACCCCAATACCCTTATTTTTGTTGATCTCAGCGCTGATGATCCCGCTGCTGCTGGTGAGTTTTACGCCGAGGTGTTTGGTTGGGAAAATGACCCTCGTCCAATGGGGGTTTATCATCGCATGGTTCCCGGTGGTGTTATGCACGACAGTGAAGGCAATGAAACCACGATTGGAAACTTTCACCTTGGCATACATAAAGCTGAAAATGCCCGTCCTCATCCCAGTCCTGATGGCGTTGAGCCCCGCTCTATATCCACCGAAGGGCGTAAGCCTAGAGTTTGGATTTTAGTCAGTGATGATGACAATATTGACGACATTTTAGCCCGTGCAGAGTCTCGAGGTGCAAGTATTTTATGGAAGGATCATTTTTGGGCTGAATTTAATGGTATTAACGCAGCCTTTCAAGATCCTTGGGGTAATGAAATTATATTGTGGGTAAAAGGTGGTGATGCACCTCAGATACCTGCTCATTTTACCCAAGAATAATTGTAACAGGGGCTTTAGCCCCTGAAATCCGTTTAATTTCCACTGACATAAATGCCAGTCTACAGGTGTTGTGTAGCAGGGGTTCTAGTCCCTGAAATCCGTTTAATTTGCGCTGGCATAAATACCAGTCTACAGGTTTTGTGTAGCAGGGGCTCTAGCCCCTGAAATCCGTTTAATTTCCACTGACATAAATGCCAGTCTACAGGTGTTGTGTAGCAGGGGCTCTAGCCCCTGAAATCCATTTAATTTCCACTGGCATAAATGCCAGTCTACAGGTGTTGTGTCGCAGGGGCTCTAGCCCCTGAAATCCATTTAATTTGCACTGGCATAAATACCAGTCTACAGGTCACCTACTGAAATCGGTTTTTCACCTTTGACCCATAATCGATGTGCCATACGTTGATATTTTTTATCATCGTAAACGGTGCCTGTATGCAATGTGCAACGGTTGTCCCACATTAACACGTCGCCTTTCTGCCACTTGTGGGCATACACATACTTAGGTTGGGTAATGTATTCAACTAGCTCATCGACCAAAGCCATGGCTTCGTCATCTTCCATGCCTAGAATATGCTTTACCGTACCTGTACTAACCCACAATGCCTTACGGCCATCGGCGGGGTGGACGCGGATCATTGGATGAATGACATCAGGGTTTTCGCGACGCAATTCATCGGTAATTTCATAGCTATTGAATTCACGATTTTGAATAAAATGCACCAATGAATGATGAATTTTTAACGGATCTAATCGTGCTTTTTGCTCTTCTGGTAAATCTTCATAGGCAGCCACTTGGTCAGCTAACAGGGTGTCGCCCCCTTCATCAGGAACGGTAACCGCGTAGAGCATAGTGCACATTACCGGTTCTTCTTTGTAAGAATAATCAGTGTGCCAGCCTAAACCGTCGTTATGTGCGCCAATGGGTTCACCATTTTTGTCAAGCATATTAGAAATTTTAAAAATATGCGGATAGTTAGGTAAACAAAATTTGGTTTGAGTATGCAGCTCCGGCTCACCAAAAGCGTTAATAAAACGCATTAGGTCATCGGGCTCCATTGTTTGATTGCGTAATAAAATTGCGCCATGTTGATGAAACGCCGCGACTACTTTGGTCAAGGTTTCTTGGTCTGCTGATGGTAAGTCTACATCGACTATTTGCGCACCAAAGTCGCCCTTTAAATGCTCTATGGTTAATTCTTTTGACGTTTTAGCTAATGACTTATTCATAATTTGGCTCACTCATTTTAAGATTCACGTTTGCCACACACCGACAAAGCAGTTAATGCATAAATTAATGCACTGTCTACTAAATCTTGTGGAGTGGCGCGCCATCTGGGCATACCGGAAGTTACGGCCGGAATCCGCTGCATATTAAATACATTGTGGTCACGCCACATGCTTGAATAAGCGGGATGGGCAAGTTCAATTGGTTCATTTTTGGTTGCCTTAGTGGCGTCGCACAGCGACTTGACTAATGGCGCTACGGCTTGCGCATCTGCCTCGAAACCATTTCTAACAACCATTGGTTCTATGTCGTAATCATCAACATCTAAAGATGCCATTAGTTGCTTTAGCTGGTGGTATGGTTGCGCCGCTGTTTGTTGAGCGGTAAGGCCCACTTCGATATACACTGAGCAAACATCTGTACCGGCACCAAAGGTCAATGGCGAACCGGCTTTAATAGAATCAATTTGTACTTTAGGGACAGACACTCCACCTGTAGTCACATATTTATTTTCAGCTTCATATTGTTGTGACCAGCCATGTAAGGCATCAATCACAGCGCCTAATTTGTATATCGGATTTGGATGTTTGTTCGTTTCTACAGGAGCTTCCAATATTGGTGTAAATACCCCCTCGCCGAACAACTGAATACGATACAACGCATAACCATTTCCTTGCCATGTAACGCCCCAGTCACAACCTTCTGCAGCGATGGCATAATCTGCTATTACGCCTCCATGATGAAATAGGTAGTGTGCACCTATATCTTTGCCCATATAGTCCACGCCCTGCCAGTGTTCCATTGGCTCAGGACCAATTTCTCCCGGGCAAGCCGTTAAATATAACTTACCCGCTAATTCGAAACCGGCTTGTTTTAATGCTTTAGCGGCAATTAAAAAACAACTCATAGGGCCGCGATCATTACTAATAGGAAAGCCGTGAAATTTACCATCTTCCAACCAACACTTGTTCCATTCGGGATTATCTAAGGTTTTTTGTGAAAATTTATGTTGATTTATATGCGGGTCATCGCTGGGGCTTTCGGTATCAAGATGGGCGGTAAACAACAAATTTTTACCGACACCTTTACCGCCATATTCACCGATGATGTTTTGGCGCTCTGGTGTCGCGCCACATTGACGGGCTTTGAAACCATTTGTTTGTAACCAGTCAAACACAAATTTACCCGATTCTGCTTCATAGCCAGATTGGCTAGGAATATTACCAAGGGTTAGCGCCAGTTCAGTTATTTCTTGGATGTCGATGGCGGCTTTAATTGCTGCAACATCTTCATCTGTAACAGAGTAATTTACTTGTGTATCAGATGGGTACAATGGGCTGGTCATGCTGCCTCCCAACGTTTAAGAATAGATTGGGTATCGCTTAGTAAAGCGAAGTTTATCGCCATCGCTCGCAGGCTAGCGTCGTGCAACTCTGGTTCGTATGCGCCGCAACCATCAGTCACAACAATGGCATGGTAATCATGGTGAAAAGCATCTCGAACGCTAGACTCAACACAACATTCAGTAGTAACGCCACAAAACACCAACGTATCTAACTGCTTTTGTGTTAACACCTCATCCAGTTGGGTATTAAAAAAAGCGCTATAACGTGTTTTATAAATTACCACATCACCGTCTTGAGGCTGAATACCATAAAAATCCATACCTGAGGTATCTGCACGGCAGATTGCGCTTTCTGCTTTAGCATCTCTGCCTTGTCTGGTCATCCATTCTTGCCAAGCAGGAGAGTCATCTTGTTCAGTGGTTTTTAAGCCAACAAAGATAACCGCAATACCCTTTGAACGAGCACTGGCAACTAGCTTTTGGATATTTTCAATAGCGGGTTGCAGCACACTCATGTCCAGTCCAAACTGGCCTAAAAGGCCGTCTGGACTGGCGAAGTCGTTTTGCACATCGACGATGCACAACGCGGTTCGAGCAGGTGCTATCCAATCAGGCTGAAGCTCTGTTAAATCAGAATCAGCCATAATGGGCTCTTACCGCGGGTAAAATATCTTTGCCAAATTTGTGCAGCCCTTTTTCGTAATCATCAAAAATCACCATGACACCGTCCATTTCAGTGTTATCAATCATTTCGATAAGCTGCTTTTTCACTGACTCTACAGTGCCTACGATCTCGCGACTCATAAATGCACCTTGAGCACGAATTACCATGGCGTTATCTTTTAAAGCTGGGTCAATTCCGTAAGAACGCATCATGCCTTCAATTGCGCCTAGATCTTTACCCTCGCGATAATAGTCAGCTTTGGCTTGAGCTTCTTCTTCAGTGTCCTCAATGATAAGCGTTGCCATACAAAAACATTTCACTGGCGTATCAAGCTCATCGGCAATCTTGCGTGCCATACGAGTAATTTTTAAGGTTTCTTCATCGTCCTTTCCGCCCACGAAACATGCATCAGTATTTTTTACTGAAAAGCGCAAACCGCGTTCTGATTGGCCTGCACAAACCGTGAATGGTTTGTTTTGGGGTTTAGGCTGTGACACACAATCTTCAAACTTGAAGTATTTACCATCGTAATCCACATGATCTTCTTGCCAGAGTTTATGAACTAAGTCACTCCACTCTTGGGCATAAACATAACGTTCGTCATGGTCGATATCATCACGCCACGCGCCCATTTGGTTAAGCTCATCTCTGAAAGAACCTGAAACAATATTTAAACCGGCACGGCCACCGGAAATCTGGTCGAGGGTGCTCATCATTTTGGCTACCGCTCCAGGATTCATCATTAAAGTATGCACAGTGGCAATAATTTTGGCGTGATTAGTCGCTTCCGCTAACCCAGCCATCATGGTGATTGATTCTAATGACGTTCCCCAATGCTCAGTTTTACCGCCATAACCACGCCACTTTGCCATCGACATAATGAAATCCATTTTGTAACTGTCAGCAATCACTGCGGCAGTTTTATTTTGCTGATATGAAGCATCGAGTGTGGGGGTGTTTTCTGAAACAATCCAACCGCCATTTGCGATCGGTAAAAACACGCCAAATTCTTTAGTGTTGGTCGTCATATTATAAACTCCTGAATAACAACTATTTGCTGGCTACTTTAGCGGCAAGCATATTATTAATTGATGGGTCAGATGGGGGCGTTTCGGTTACTTTTTTCTGATTTAGTCTTGGCGGACGCATGAATGCAATGCCAACTAAAACCAGCATGGGCAATATACCAATCATTACGAAAGGCGGTACAAAGGTACCTGATACATCGCGCATACGACCACTAATTATTGGTGCTGCAGATGCGATAGTTGCACCAATGTTCATTAATGAAAATAGAGGTAAATAAGGTCCGGTTCCAAAGTATCTTACAAGTAAAACTGTGCAGGATAGGAAGGTAAGACCAAATCCAAAACCTATGGCAAAGGCGAAGAAACCTAAGGTCACTAATGTTTGACCAAAACTTAAGGCAAACATTCCGCCGGCCAATAGAAGTAGTGCAACTTGAAGCATTACTTTTGGATCAAAAAACTCACCGATAAAGCCGCCAACGACACGGGAAATAGCATTACAGAAAGCTTCTGCGGACAACAAAGTACTGGCTAAAGCGAAAGTGATTCCCACTTCAGTCATATGTGCTACCGAGAAGCTGTTGACTGTAATTCCCACAAATAACACTGTGGAATACGCTACGAGTAGTAAAATGTATTGAGGGGTGCGAACCGCTTGTTTAAATGTCCAAGTTTGTTCGGTTTCGTAAACCCGTTGTTTTTCGGTATCCACTTTTTCTTGTTTAGGAGGTGTTCTTAATCGATTGGCGTCCGTGAATAACAGCGATAGCAGCATTAGCCCTACTGAGATTACAATTGCTGCCAGCATAACCAGCCAATGCAGCCGCCAGTTTCCTAGCACATTGGTTGCCATCCAAACAACAATGGGTCCAACCACGCCACCTAGACCGCCTACGGTATAATAAAAACCGAAGGCCGTTGAACGTCTTTTGAAAAAGTGAGTGATGATATAAGTACCTGGTACTGAACCTACAAAGGTATATCCAGTGCCAGTGAGAATGCATCCTAAAAAGTAAGTTATAGGTTCCGTTGTTAAAAACAAAACAACAAAACCAACCGCCAATAGCAATAGACCAATAATCAGCGTAGTGGCAACACCCCATCTTCTAATTGTCACTGTAGGTAAGTACCCACTTAGCCCGCAAGCCACGCCCAGAAAAGTAAATCCTAGGCCTGCTGTGGTCCAATCCCAACCTAACTCAGTGACCATTGCTGGTAGAATAACGCCCAGTGAAGTAAAGGTTGCGGCGGTGACGACAAAAAAGCTTAAACTGAAGGTGCATAAAACAAACCATGCTTGTTTGTCAGCGCTTAACTTACCCATAATGATCCTCAAAGTGTGCAGTGTGAATACAACAATTTTTCAGCTGCACACAGATATTTCTATTTAAAAAGCGTAATTGACTGTTGCTCGCCATTCACGTCCCTTACCAGGTAATACGGCCACGTCTCCGTATAAATCCTGTAGTGATGTAAAGTAGGTTTCGTCAAATACATTGTCTATATTCAACATCAACGACCAATCACCATAGTGAGCGAAGAACGAACCCTGCACAGTCAAATAGCTTGGATACTTAACAGAATTTTCTACCAAGCCGGAGGATTCTGATACGTATCGTACCCCCCAAGTTGAACCAATACTGTCAAAAACTCCTGCTTCACTGGCATAAGTCGCATAGATACTAGTGACTGCATCCGGTATGCGCGTATCTTCTAACTCTCCTAAGTAGTAGTCGCTACCCGTTGCTGCATACATGCTGCTAGCAAAGCTCAATGCTGCCACCGAGATGCCATAGTTATCGATATCGTTCAAGCCAATATCTCGCGGATTAACAATGTAATAACCGGCAAAGCCGTCAATGTATTCGGTTTTTTGTTTGTTACTGGTAATGCTAAAACTTAAATTTTCACTGGCTAGAATACGCAGTTCCAATTCAGTACCTTCACTTCGAGTGCGGCTAACGGTGCTTCCCCCGACAGTGCTCAACTCGGTTCTTTCTTGTCGATAGCCAGAGATAGAGCCGGTGACAATGCCTTCGAATAATTCGAGTTTAACACCGCCTTCGAGCAATTCGCCGTCAGATAACCACTCGCCATTCGCAATCAAGTCCGGTGATACGTCACCTGCTTGACTAAACTCGATGGCTGAAGATTCTGCGTAGCTTATATAAGGTCGAATACCCGACTCTAGGTCTAATAACAACATCGCACTGAAGGTAAACTCACCGTCTGTATCTTCAGCGTAGGTTTCTGTCGCGTAAGAATAGGTAGGATCGCCATTCTCAGTAGACTCGACGTCGTAGTAATCGTAGCGACCACTTAATGACAAATTCCAAATATCCATTGCGGTTAAGTCGACCATCGCAAACGCAGAGTTATAGCTCCATTTTGATTGGGTATCTAAGTCCCAGAAAAAATCAGAGTTAAATGGAGAGCCAATAATGTCGTTTGGCATCGCACCTACAGAAATATCTCTGCGGTTGATGGCAATTTGACCACCATTATAGGATTCTTTTCTACGCGCATCATAATAACGGCTGCTTACACCTACGTTATAGGAACCTTGAATTGCGTCACTACTGCTGCCAAAGGCACTGATATATGAAACACGAAGCTCCGCTGTTTTGGCTAAATAATCTGCGGGGAACCCATAACTAACAAAACGTTGATTATCTAAGTAATCAGCAAATAGTTGCAGTTTTAGTTGGCTGTCATCGTCATAGGTCTTGATAAGATCGACAAATCCAGTAAAGGTTGATGTATCAGAAAAGTCGCTGTCACTTGTATACACATTGTGACGAGATAATTGTGTGGTGCCTACATTGCTATCTAAAGCTGCGACGTTCGCATCAGCATATAAATAAAAGTCTGGATAAGACGTCAATTTGGCAAAGTAGGTAGGATCTTGTGCAGATAGTTCCGCCCATTCCATTTGACCATTACCATTGGTATCCACTAAATCCGTATCACGGCCGGTAATATAAGTCCCATTATCAATTAATTCTTGGGTTACACGATTCCATCCAGGAGTTTGCACGTAGCCTTCGGCATTATATGCCATTAGGCCAGCAACTAATGTCCAGTTATTGCTTAACTCAAAGTCTGCAGTTACTTGCAGCATTTGATGCTCTGGCTCAATACCGTCGTAATAACTACCTGAATCTTCTATTTCAACATAGGTATAAATGCCGCCTTCTGCGTCACCCACATTAACAGGTACACCAAATTGGAAGCTTAAATTCTTTTTGTCGTATGAACCTAGGGTCAGTTGTACTTCACCAACCGTTTCTGGCAAGTAGCCTCCACTTTGACTTAATCTGGCTGTTTTCGGTTCAAGGTTAAGCAAGCCACCAATTTTACCTGGACCAAAATTAGCCGTAGGAGGACCTCGAAGAATATCAACTCTGGATGTTGAGCCGATTGGAGTTTGATAAGTACCGCGGTTTTCAATGCGTTTAAAGCCATGGAAATAGGTCTCTGCCAATGTTCCCCTCACATTTAAAGCACCCTCTACACCGTAGAAAGAAGCGGTAAATGTACCTGGAGCTACAGCAGTAAGATCATCTACAGTAGTTACCCCAAATGCCTTCAATGTTTCATCACTGACGAATGTTGCCGAACGAGGCGTTTCGAGTAATGACTTCTCGAAGCCGAACAATAAGCCGCTGGGTTGATTCTCAAGAAAGCCCGCAATATCTCTTTTTGCGACTACTGATACCACCTCGATAGAGTCTAAATTTTCTTCATTTTGTGTTGTTAACTCTTGTGCCATTAACTCAGTGCTAGCGCCATGCATCGCAACTACAGCTAACGAAACTGATTTAAAGAGCTTATTCAATTTGAACATAGTGTGAACCCTTCTGTTTTTATTTTCGTTTTTGCTGCTGGGTATTACACTAACAACTTACGTGTCATCACTTTTGTAGTTATCCGTCTAAGTACTTGACTATTTGTGTAACTCGACGCTTTATCCTTTTAACGTTGGTAAATTTATCAACCTAATCTGTGTTTTCAGCCAAATTCGTGAATATTCCTTTCGGGATAGCTGCATGCACTCCCCAATTACCATCAACCACCTGAGTCACGCCAAAGTCCACAGCAACAGACAATAACGAAATAGCTTCATCTTCACTTAGGTTTTGCGAATTCATTAAAAATCGACGCGCTTTTCTAAACGCGTCTCGCATAGCCAAGTCAATTGTTGATTGGTTATAAATTTCACTTTGGGCATTGCTGCCCAGTTCTTTTAAATAATTAGGGTGACTGAACCCTAAAACAACCCATTCATCGTCAGTTTCGATTAACGGGAAGTCCATATCAAAATATTGTCCGGGTAAGTCGGCTTGTTTGTGCAAAATAACTTGGAATTCTCCCGTTAATGAGCACTCTATCGCCGTTCCGCATAGCTCAGAGTCTCCTTGACTCGCATGAGGATCACCCACTGACAGTATACCTCCCTTAACGGCCACAGGTAAAAATACTCTGGAGCCTTTGCCTAAACGCCAATTGTCTAAATTGCCACCTTGATTAGATGGTGGAACAGAATCGACCAAGTCAGCATGATTAGGTGCTAACCCAATAGTACCAAAATGTGGCCTAAGAGGTATTTCTACATTTTGTAAAATGTCGAAGTTTTTTTGGGTCTTACTATGGTCAACTGGTACACCTGGATAATCTATGCGCTCATGGGTAACCCCAAATGGATCTGTTTGCGGTATCCAACGATAATTATACACAGCGTGCGCACAGCTGGGTTTGTCTGATTCGTCAATTTCGTAGATAGTAACCACTTCTCTAGGCTTAGGTTCAGTGAGCAAATCATTGTAATGAAATCCCCAGAAAGTAGCGGCGTTAGAGCCAAAACTGCGGCCTTTGAACTGGTCACTGTGATTGTGTCGAGTATGAATATCTAATATTCGTAGCTCGATTACATCCCCAGGCATGGCTTCATTTATGTATATGGGGCCAGTACAAACGTGGACTCCAAATCCTTCCCCCGCGCCTCGACCGTAAATGGAGGCATCCATGGGACCTGCACCTCTGCGATCAACATTTTTCTGTTTAGATGTCCATTTAAAAACACTCTCGGCACCGGGATCATCTTTTATCATCCGTTCATAGTCGTCGTAGGCGTGGTGGGTGAGGGTCTCTATTGTTACCTTTTCATGGGAATTCATATACAGCACTGGAGTCAGTTCACGGTCGAAAAAGCCCCAGTGAATAGTATCTTTATTGACTGGAATGTAATGATGAACCGAAGATGCTTTGTCTTGGGCTAATTTAAGCGCTTGCGACTGTTTGGCCATTGCCGCCACATCAACTTGAGGCTTATTGCCGGTGTCTTCGCGGTTTTCGGTGGTACTCACACCTATGGGGCGGCCTCTGCTCTGCTTTAATTCATGCTCTTTCGCGGCCTTCTGTTTAGAACGTTTACGATATTCTCTGGGAGACATTTTTACGTAATCACGAAAAGAACGACTAAAATAAGCTGAATCGTTAAATCCCCAGCGGAAACAAATTTCAGAAATAGATAATTGCGCATGCACTGGACTATCGAAGTCATCTTTACAGCGCTCTAAACGCCGATTTCGAATGTAGCGGCTGAAGCTCTGATCTACCGATTCAAATAATTTCTGCAAGTATCGGGGAGACACTTTATGTTCACTGGCTACTTCATTTAAGTTCAAATCTGGATTGGATAGTCGGACTTCTATACTTTGGCAAATTCGATGTAATAAAGCGGCTTTTACTCCAGCCGAACCGCCGAGAGAGCGGGTATCTGCTTCTGGAAATAGCGCTGCGATTAGAAATTCAGGAATAGCCATTTCTAGTGGACGTAGCTGATCTTCAGTCATTTTTTCCAAATTATTAGCCACTGAAACTAGCATCGCGGCTAATGTTTGAGCAGGACCTGAATGCCCCGGTAAATGCAGCATGTGTGAAGGAAGAGGAGCGATTAAACGTGCATTGAATGCGATATTTGGTACGGTCACGAATAATTGTCTGAAATCAGAATGTAAGGTTAGTGAGGTTTTGGAACCCATAGCGCCAAATACAATATCACCAGGTAAAACCTCAAAAGACCGATTCCCCTCTCTAATTGTCATTCGCCCTTCGAGGGGGAAAGCAACCCAAACACCATTATTGGTATTTTCTTTTTTAGCAATAATATTCTGCGATGCCGAACTAATTCGAGTGAATTCAATCCCGTTAGGCGTGGTTAAATTATGCATCACAGCATAAAAATCCTCTAACTTGCCCTTATATTCACAAAATAAACCGAGTTTTTCTAACGCCCCCTGCCAACTAGGAAGTCGTTCAATTTTAGAATGGGCATCGGTGGAATATTCCCAACTTCGACTAAGCATAATTTTCTCTCTTCAAATTCTCGTGACTGCACGGATAGCAATTTGTATTTTTACGTAACGGATTGGTGTTACTAGGAAAACTTTTTCTTTAAGGTTAGGTAGCAAAGCAAGTTACATACCACAGCAGGGGAGTTGTGAAGCAAAGCATGAAATGAGAATGATTATAAAAAACGCACGCTCAAAGAGTATGCGTTCAGTGTGAGGATTCAACAGCCTTTAGTCTGAATCAGGCTCACCGGTGTCTACGATACTACGTGGTATTTTAACGTGAACACCCTGTACACTATCTACCACTTGAGTTACCCCGAAATCACTGGCAACACTCATCAAAGAGTAGGCGTCGTCGCGGCTCAAACCTCGATGTTCTGAAAGCAATTCAAGCATATCGATTGAGGCATTTTTCATAGCGACATTGAGATCTTCGTCAAAGCCATGTACCACAAAATAATTTGGTGTTTCTAACAGCGGGGAAGGGAATACAAAGTCTTTGCGCACAATGATTTGCATGGTGACATCCAATGAGGCTTCAATTGCAGTGCCACTGATTTCACCATCACCTTGTGATACGTGGGGGTCGCCAATAGAAAATAATCCACCTTCTACCTGCACCGGATAATACATGGTAGAACCTGCACCAATCCGCCAGTTATCAATGTTACCACCATGTTTACCAGGTGGAATAGTGCTCACTCTGCCACTGACATCCGGTGCCACTCCAGCAGTGCCTAAGTGAGGGCGAACAGGCACTCGGACGCCATTTAAAGTCGTTTCTCGTTCACATTCAGGACACTTAGTTATCGTTCCAGGCGTTAAATATTTTCCCTTAAAGTCATAAGCATAGTGACCATGAGCTTGCATACTCGCCATGTCTAAACGGTAAATGGTGACTCGTTCTTTTTGTTCGAATTCATCATATAAGTGTCCCCAGTTAGCTGCTAAGTTTGAACCATAAGAAAAGCGCGGACGCATCGACAAATAACGAACCTCTAGGATATCACCAGGTTGAGCACCTTCGACAAATATTGGTCCTGTCATTAGGTGGACACCAGGGTTTCTGTCTGCTTCTGGAATGCCGTCCCATATGGCTTTGAGACTATCATCCATCATCAAGTCAGGCGCATCGCCAGCATGATGGGTTATGGCTTCCGCCTGAATGATATCACCACTTTTCACCTTTAATGCTGGCGCTTCGGTTGCAGAAAAGTAACCCCAATGACAGTTTTCCACTGTGGCTTTTAAGGTGTGCATAGCGCTTGCTTGACAACGATCCTGTTCTGACAAATCGTCAGTTTTCAACAGTGACATAAACTCTCCTTTCAATTATTTAGTTTGTCTTAATGGAAATAGTATTTTTCCAGATTAAGGGCTGAGGAGGTTTATTACTTGACTGTTTACGCCAGCTTAGTTGTGTGAAATAACCTTTTAGCTAAATACTACCGTCGTCATATCTAATGAGCCGTATTCAACGTAAGCAGTTTCAAAGCGCAATTTATCGTCAGGCAAGCGTGCGCCCAATACATAAAGTATCGGCAAAAAGTGATCTGGACTCGGAACTGACTCATTGGCATCTGCACCAAGGGCAGTGTACTGCACTACTTTTTCGGGGGTATTCTCGACAATCGCAGTACGCATCGCATCACCAAAACGTTTCGCCCAAGCATAGGTTCTATTGCGACCACCCCAATCCATGGCTGGTAAGTTGTGTACTATATTGCCACTTCCCATTATCAAGTATCCTTGCTGGCGAAGTTGCGCAAGCTTTTGACCTATTCTAAAATGAAACTCTGGTGTTTGTTGACGATTAATCGAGAGTTGCACTACGGGAATATTGGCTTTGGGGTAGACTTTAGCTAAGACGCACCAAGCGCCGTGGTCAAATCCCCAACTGTCATCCAGTGCCGCGCCTTCTTCAGATAAAATGGAGACCAACTTTTCAGCTAATTCCGGTGATCCTGGGGCTGGATATTGCATTTCATACATGGCTGGTGGAAAGCCCCCAAAGTCGTGAATCGTGCGAGGTTTAAGCATCGAAGTAACGCCCACACCTTGAGTGTACCAATGGGCTGAAATACATATTATGCCTTTTGGGGCTGGGAACTCTTGCCCTAGACGTTGCCACATTCTTGTTGCTTCATTGTCTTCAAGAATGTTACCTGGACTGCCATGACCGAAAAAAATCGATGGCATGGTGTTCGTTGATTGATTATCAGATTGATTTTGCATGGATTTTACCTACCAAAAAGTCATATACCATTTGCATGGCATATGACGAAATTTATTTTTGCGTACTGTAGAAATTACGATATTAATTAAGCACTCTGTTTAATCGGAATGATCTGTTTAGACTTGTCCCAACAAGATTGATAACGCTCTACTAACCATTCATTTAATAGTTGTTGTGCCTTTTCTTGCCAAGAATAGCGGCCTCTGGGAGCGAATCTAGAGGTTAAGCCAACTTGTACTAATCTATCGACATGCAAGTCCTGCTCTGTAATTTCCATGGCAGCTTTCATATTAAAATCTATTTTGTCTTCAAACAAAGGATCTTTCATTGCTCCAGGAGCAACCAAGTAGCCAATGGTCATACTATGACTGTCAGCGGATTCTGCATGCAAGATTAAGTAAATAATCATGTCGCTAGTCATCACCAAAGATAGAGTTGGCGGCAAGTTGGCAAACACCGCTTGGTGGCGGTCTTCGTCAGTTAAATTAGGAAAAATTGGTAATATCGCTTTTTGCAGTGGATTAAAAGCTGCGTCAGGGTGATTGGTTCCATTTAATCTAACATAACCTGCTTCACCTGCAGGCATTTCTGGAAAAACTGACTTTTCGCTAGGAATAAAGTCGTGCAGGGGACCTTTGTGAAGTTTGGTTGCATGATATCCGTCATTATTGTTTTCCATCATCACTTTCCAGTTCCAGTTGTATTTCTCTGGCGTCATGGGTCTGGGGCCTTCGGCTTTTTCCAAGTCGTAATTTTTTAGATATTTAGTGACTTCGGTTAATCTTGATGCCAATGGCGCTGCATTTAGGTCAAAATTAACAAAAATAAAGCCTAACCAGACTTCAACTTTTAGTTTTGGCAATGCAATATCATCACGACTAAAGTCACAGGTCTTATTCATTGCAGGAGCTCCTGACAAAGTGCCATCTAAACGATAACCCCAGTGATGATAAGGACACAAGAAGGCCTGTGCGTTACCGTGGCCCTCAGCCACTAACATTGCTCTATGTTGACACACCGCCGACAAAGCATGAATTTCTTGGGTTCTATCTCTACATATAATCAAAGGTTCGTTGACGTGAGTGACAGTGAAAAAATCACCGACTTTGGGAATCAACGATTCACGCCCAACACACAGCCACTCGTGGTTAAATAAAGCTTCTTTTTCGAATTCAAAAAATGCTTGATCAGAATAACATTCTGGAGGTAACGTTTCCGCTTGCTCAACTTCTAATGTGGAGCTGGCCAAACTGGCAAAAAACTCTTCGTCGAATACTTTTTTCATCATGCGCTATTTCCCAATGCTATTTTTATACTTGTTTAGTATTTTTGTTGAAGAGAATATCGATACAGTCTCTTTGAAACAGAAACTGATTACTTCCCAAACTGGCTCTAGTATAAAAATTTCATAGCGGCGTATCTTGGACGTATCCGTCAAACAAGTTGTAAAAAGACGTCTTTGGGTTTGCTTTATTTCGGGGGGATGATGGTCCAATGCACCAGGCTTGTGCGCAACTGCACTGATGCAATGCGAAATTAGCGCAACTCTTTTGGCAAACACAATTTATCGGGCGTAAAAAATCAAGAACTTGTGGCATGGCTTGTTTAAATTTAACTTAAACATAGCTAATGAAGACGTAAATATGAAAATAGGTATTATCTGCGGTAGCCAACGGGTTAAATCGCAAACCAGTAAAGTGGGTTTATATATTCAACAAACGTTAAACTCGCAAGATGTGAACACTTTTTTATTAGACTTAGGTAAACAGCCCCTGGCTAATTTCGATGATAGCTTTTGGTATGAAAAACAAGGTAGTTTACAAACAGCCTGGCAACCCATTGCTAAAGAATTACAAAGTTGCGATGGATTTATTGTTCTCACTCCTGATTGGCATGGAATGGTACCTAGTTGTTTAAAAAACTTTTTCTTATTCAGTAGCGCCGCAGAAATGGCCAATAAACCCGGTTTGATAGTCGCAATATCTGCTTCCGTCGGGGGATATTTACCGGTGGCAGAATTGCGCATTAGCAGTTACAAAAATAATAGAATTTGTTGGATACCTGATCATATTATCGTGCGCAACGTAAAGCTTTGTATGAATGATACAAATCCACCTGAAAACCAAGATGACATTTATATTCGTAGTCGATTACAGCATTCTATTAATTTGTTAACCGAATATGCTAAGGCGTTGAGCGCAGTTAGAAATAGCCAAGTGGCAGATTACAAAACCTATCAATACGGTATGTAAGCACAATCGTATTCAACTTAAAGGTAATTACATGAGCAGCATCACTGTCACGCCAATGACAAAAAATATTGGGGCGATTATCGGAAATGTGGATTTAACTCAACCATTATCTGAACAACAGCGTGCGGATTTAAATCAAGCATTGATGGATCATCAAGTTATCTTCTTTCGTGACCAACCATTGAGTCACGACCAACATCGAGAAGTCGGGCAAGTTTTTGGTGATCTTATTGTGCATCCAGGAGCACCAAGCATTGAAGGGTACAAAGATATTGTGGCGATACATGCAGATAAAGAGTCCAAATATGTGGCAGGCGATAATTGGCACTCTGACCTGAGTTGCAACCCAGAGCCTCCTATGGGCTCGATGTTGTATTTACATACTCTGCCATCAATTGGTGGCGATACGCTGTTCTCATCGATGTACGCAGCATACGATTCGTTATCTCCAGCCATGCAAGACTATTTAAGTGGACTCGAAGCCGAACATGACGCAAATCCTGTCTATCACAGTATCTATGGTGATTATGGTACGGCCTATCCATGTAGCCGCCATCCAATTGTAAGAACCCATCCGGTGACCGGAAGAAAAGGCATTTTTGTCAACGCTTCTTACACTACTCGAATTGTGGGTCTATCGAAAACCGAAAGCGATGGCATTCTTAAAATGTTATTTGAACTGGCAAAAGATCCCAATTTCCAAGTGCGTTTTAGCTGGCAGCCTCACTCAATTGCGTTATGGGATAATCGATGTACCCAACATTTTGCGGTTTGGGATTACTTCCCTGAAACGCGTTCTGGCTATCGAGTTACAATAGGCGGGGATAAACCATATTGAGTGGCAAAGCACCGGATATCCCATGTAACTAGGGTTGTAAGCTGGCTTGCAACTGAGTAAAGATAAGATCTTTTTCACACAAAAGCCTTGATCGTGACGGTTATATGCTGTATAAAATGCGCCCTCTTGTCACTACCGCTATGCGTTTAGTGTGATTTATTGCTTTTCTTAAATATAGCGAAGCTAATTGTTAAAAGTTGTTTTGGAGACAAATACGATGTCCAGAGTATGTCAAGTAACTGGTAAGCGCCCAGCGGTAGGAAACAACCGCTCTCACGCGAAAAATGCGACCCGTCGTCGCTTTTTGCCAAATCTTCAAACCCACCGTTTTTGGGTTGAAAGTGAAAACCGTTTCGTTAAATTACGCCTAACGCCAAAAGGCATGCGTATCATCGATAAAAAAGGTATTGATTCAGTTCTTACTGATATTCGTGCCCGTGGCGAGAAAATTTAAGGAGCCCGACCATGCGTGATAAAATTAAATTAGTTTCTTCAGCGGGTACTGGCTACTACTACACCACTGACAAAAATAAACGTAACATGCCTGGCAAAATGGAGATCAAAAAGTTTGATCCTAAAATTCGCCAACACGTTATGTTCAAGGAAGCCAAAATCAAGTAAACCTGCTTGTTTTTGTCTCCCGAAAAACCCGGTTTATGCCGGGTTTTTTGCGTTATTTAACTATTTGTTCATAACTTTTGAATAATCGCTATAATTCATTCTTTATTGATTCTACTTATCCTCAATTCAGGTTAAAAATGCGTTTATCACGAAAAGCTTGGAACAATGTCATTATCATCAGCATGTTGTTAATGATTTTTTTATTCAACTCCACCAATAATATTCTCACCGGTGGGGATGATGGCGAGCTGCAAGCCAGCATGCTTCCAAGCGGTTCTAAATTGATGACTTTGCAAATGCCCATAGTGACCATGGAGCGAATTGGCCAAGGTTGGCGAGCTAGGCCATCTGAAAAAATCACCGAAGCGCAGATGTTAGCGATAGCGAAAAATTGGGAAACTGCAAAAATGACACCCTTCGAGGGTGATCTTCCGCAACAAATGCCAAAAATAGCCATTGCTTGGTTGGCAGGAGAAAATAGTGGTCGTGTATTTCAGCTTTACGAAGATGGTGATAATACCTTGGTGTTACATCAACAACAGTTATTTGAGATTCGCGATATACCCATTACAACATTGCTACTAGAGACTTATTAATGCCTGAGTTACCCGAAGTTGAAGTGAGCCGCCTAGGTATTTCTCCCCATATGATTGGCAAGACCATTAGCCAAGTCGTTGTTCGTCATAAACAACTTCGTTGGCCGATACCCGATGAAGTGCATTTAACTCATGGCTTGGTAATCGAAAATATTCGCCGTCGTGCTAAGTACCTGTTAATTGATACTCATGCAGGCAGCATAATTCTGCATTTAGGAATGTCAGGGCGGTTGCGGGTTATTCCTACTAATACACCCTTGCAAAAGCATGATCATGTGGATATTCAATTAACTGATGGATTGTGTTTACGTCTCAATGATGCCCGTCGATTTGGCGCGTGTTTATGGTTAGATAAGCAGCAAGAGTCTCATGCATTATTTAGTAATCTTGGACCTGAGCCACTCACCGATGACTTTGACGCTCAGCGGCTTGTTGATATGTCACGGGGAAAGCTGGTGCCTGTGAAGAGCTTTATCATGGATAACAAAGTTGTTGTTGGGGTGGGAAATATTTATGCAAATGAATCATTATTTTTGGCTGGAATAGATCCGCGGCGTCATGCGGGGAAAGTCAGTAAAAAGCGTTATTTTGCGTTAACCCCCATTATTAAAGACGTTTTGTCCAAGGCCATTGAACAAGGTGGAACTACCTTGAAAGATTTCGCCCAAGCCGACGGTAGTCCTGGGTACTTTGCCCAAGAATTACGGGTTTATGGTCGCGCTAAACAACCATGTGTGAGTTGTGAAACGCCACTCAAATCAGTGGTTATCGGGCAACGTAATACCTTCTATTGCCCCACCTGCCAGCGTTAAGTTGTAGCATGGCCTTTAGGCCATAGAAGGTCGCACAATTGCACGGGGTTAAAACACCCGCCTACAACAGACATTGCTCATGTAGCATGGCCTTTAGGCCATGGAATATCGAATGATTGCACGGGGTTAAAACACCCGCCTACAAGAGACATTTCTCATGTAGCATGGCCTTTAGGCCATGGAAGGTCGCACAATTGCACGGGGTTAAAACACCCGCCTACAAGAGACATTTCTCATGTAGCATGGCCTTTAGGCCATAGAAGGTCGCACAATTGCACGGGGTTAAAACACCCGCCTACAACAGACATTTCTCATGTAGCATGGCCTTTAGGCCATGGAATATCGAACGATTGCACGGGGTTAAAACACCCGCCTACAACAGACATTGCTCCCGTAGCATGGCCTTTAGGCCATGGATTGTTGACAAAAATGGACAAGGTTAGAGCGGCGGGGCTAACGCATCCGCCTACAATCTATTAAGCGTCTTTGTGGAACTTTTCAGTCAAGGCTTTTTGCACAACGGGGTGACAAAAGCCATCCACTTTACCGCGATGTTTAGCCACTTCTTTGACTAATGTTGAAGAGATAAATGAATTTTCTTCGGCGGGTGTTAAAAATACACTTTCTAACTTTGGATTTAACCGTCTATTCATGTTTGCTAACTGGAATTCATATTCAAAATCTGAAACTGCTCGCAAACCACGGATTAAAATCGATGTATCTAAACTATCCGCAAAATCTGCCAAAAGCCCAGTGAAGCCGACAACATTCACGTTTTCCAAGTGAGATGTAACTTGCTTTATTAAATCAACTCGCTCTTCTAAGGTAAAAAGAGGTTCTTTACTTGGATTCGCAGCAATAGCCACTGTCACCGTTGAGAACATTCTCGCGGCTCTTTCAATTAGGTCAGCGTGGCCATTAGTGATAGGATCGAATGTGCCTGGATAAATGGCTTTTGTGTGCATATTAACAACTCAATGAAGTTCAATAATTAAAGCACACAGCTTATAATAGACCTAAGCATAAATCCAAGGGTGAATAGCCCTAACTCATCATCAGAGTTTATGATGAGTATTCATCAACTAACAGAATATACCGGTGATTTTTCACTTATTAGCTTTGTTGGTACTTAACTGGCGTTAAGGTTACTTATATTATGGAGCGTTTTTAGTGCCTAAGTGCATTCAGTTTTGCTTATTGTTTTTAATTTTTTCTGGACAGAGTTCCGCATCTCCTTGGGTTGGTACCACAGATCCGCAATTGCATTATGATGTGCAAATACTCAGTGAATTTGGTTATTTAGATAGCGTTACCACGACTTTTCCTATTCCTTGGAAAGGCATCTCGGAGCAGCTATCGCAGCTTGATACTGCCTCTATGCATCCGTCTGCAGCCATCGCAGCGAATCGCTTAAAACACTATTTAGTGCTGCAAAAGCATAAAGATACATTTTCGTCGGTGACCGCATACGGTGCGACTGAACGCACCCGTTATGCCAGTTTTGATGGTCAGCAGGGGGAAAAGGGACGTCTCAATATTAATTCTGAAACGCGAGTAGGAAGATTGGCTGGGAAACTATCAGTCAATTTTGAGCCTAATGGCGAGCAGAATTTAGATCAAAGTTATTTGGCATACCAACTTGGTGATTGGAATCTTCGTTTAGGCTCTATCGATCAGTGGTGGGGACCATCTCACGGCAATAGCTTAATATTATCCAACAATGCACGTCCAATACCCACATTGGCATTATCTCGCTCTCGAACCTCAAAGTCTGATTCTAACTGGTTGTCATTCTTGGGTCCTTGGTACGCCACTGCGCAGGTTGGACAGTTAGAAGATAGCCGTGATGTACCCGATGCAAAAATATGGGCTAGCCGCTTTACCTCCCGTCCCATTCCAGGACTAGAAGTCGGCCTTTCTTGGTTAGCTGTATGGGGTGGTGATGGCCAACCAGACCGAATGAATGACTTTTTCAGAGTGCTTACTTTTCAAAAACGTTGTTCTGATGGTGCTGATGAATGTGAGCCATCTATGGAAACTCATATCGGCAGTCATTTAGCAGGCCTTGATGCTAAATACACATTTCGCGTTCTACAACATCCAGTCAGTATCTACGGTCAATATGTAGATGAAGGAGACTCCAGTGAATTTAACGTCAGTAACCAAGCTCGCAGTGTTGGTATATCTAGTTACCTGTGGGATGCAAAAGTCTACCTAGAAAATAGCGATACCAACGTATCTTGCGACGACGCCATTGTAGACGTAACCCATTGCTATTATGAAAGTGGCACCTATTCCTCTGGGTATCGTTATTACACCCGAGAACTGGGCGAAGATCGCCAAACCGATGCACGTATGACATCCTTAGGTATTCTAAAACACTTTGCCGATGGTGATGTGTTCGAAGCCGCCATTCGTTATATTAAAATTGACGATGCTGGTGCTGATGTAGAGCAAGTCGGACTTACTGAAAAAATTACTCAGCTAAGCGGATATTATCAAACTGTGTGGGGACACTGGCAAGTCAAGCTAGGCGCTGTTCTTGATGCAAGTAAGGTGAATCAGCAGGACTCTGAAAACGACTTTACAGTTTTTTCTGAAATTAAATACAGCCTGTAACTATTAGAAATTCGAATGAATAAGAGCCGCCAATGACTAGACGCAAAATATCCTGTTTCATGATCGTATGTAATGAAACTGACAGAATTGAAGCAAGTTTAAAGCCCCTAGCGGGTTGGGTTGACCAACTGGTAGTGCTCGATTCTGGCAGTACAGATAACACAGTAGAACTGGTCAAAAAATACACGGACAAGGTCTATCAGACCGATTGGCCAGGATTTGGCGCACAGCGTAATCGTGCTCTTACCTATTGTGAACATGATTGGGTGCTGAATATTGATGCTGATGAGGTTATTACCGAAGAGCTCAAACAAGAAATTGATGATGTGCTAAGCGAACCTAACCTAGATGCTACTTTTATCAAATTTCCTTGGCACACCTTTTTATTCGGCAAAACCCTCAAACACGGTCGTTATGCATCGCCGCAAGGTAAGCTATTTCTCAAAGAGGGCGCTAATTTCAAACATCGAAGTGTACATGAATCTTTAGAAATGCCGGTAGAAAAAGTCCGCATATTGAAATCGCCGTTACTTCATTATAGTTGGCGAGATTATTATCATGTTCAAGAAAAACACCTGAAATATGCGGTTTTAGGTGCCGGTGATAAAGCTAAGAAAAATAAAAAATCGTCTTTGAGCTTTGCTGTACTGCGATTCTTTGTCGACTTCATTCAGCAATATATTTTTCGATTGGGTTTTTTGGACGGAAAACGTGGATTTTTAATGGCGATAATTTTAGGGCAGTATGCTTTTCATAAATACGCCGCTTTGTGGGCAGTCAATCAACAACCTGACTCAACCGAAGAAGATTAATCGTCATGTCTCATACACCCATTAGCGTTTTTATTATTACCCTCAACGAAGAAAAGTACCTTAACCAAGTGTTAGAGAACCTTCGAAATTTTGATGAGATTATACTTGTCGATTCAGGCAGTACTGACAATACGGTTGAAATCGCTAAACAATATGGTGCCAAAGTGTATCACCAAGATTGGTTGGGGTTTGCTAAACAAAAGTCCTACGCAATGTCTTTATGCCGTAACGACTGGGTACTAAATGTTGATGGTGATGAGATTCTTAGCTCTGAATATGTTAGTCGGATTCAATCGGTAGTGGATGAAAAAAGTGCGGATGCCTATCGATTGTATTTTGAAGATATATTTTGGCAATTACCAATGTCCGCCAATTCGAAAAAACGCTCTATCGTTAGGCTCTACAACAAACATAAAGTCCAATTTCCAACCGATCGCTTAGTGCATGAAAACGTAAAGGTAAGTAAAAGCGCGAAACAACAAGATATGTCAGGCTTGGTCATACATTATGGATATCAAAGCACTGAAGTGCTCATGGAAAAGCAGAATAAATACTCTTCTTTGAAAGCCCAAGAAAAGTTTAATAAAGGCAAAAAGCCTTCTTGGCTAAAATTGTTTTTGGTGTTCCCTCTGATGTTTGTAAAAGCTTATTTTATTGAACGAATGTTTCTTTCCGGTCGTCGAGGGCTCGTTCATGCCTATATTTCAGCAATGTATGGCTTTTTAAAAGAAGCGAAATTACACGAATTGCATTTTGTGAATAAAAATAACAGGAAGAAGTAAGCGAGTGATTGTGAAATTAGTGGTTTTTATAGCCGGCTTGCAAAAATAGCCAATCGCTTTGTTGAAAGTTGTAATTATCGATTTTATTTGTCTCTTTATTAAGCGATCTCAGAAGTCGTTCTAAATTAATCTGTTTCCACGACTCCCCGGCTTTTTCTGCGCACTTATCGAAATCAATCAACCAGATTTTACCAGCATCATCGAGCATGATGTTGTGGATATTTAAGTCGTGATGATAAATCTGTTGCTGGTGGAATTGAGCAATGGTTTTCCCGATGTTTTTCCATTCTTGTTCAGATAACGCCCGATTTTGCAAAACATGATGAATATCTTGGGCATTTGCAATTTTAACAGTGAGCAAATCGGCTTGATAATAGATGCCCTTTTTAATAATGCGATAGGCAACCGGAGTGGGGGCAGGCAAACCCATAGCGTTCATCTTTGCCAATAAATTATATTCTTGAAATGCGCGAGTAGACTCAAGGCCTAAATATAAATATTGATCGCTGAGCAATTTACCAATCAAACCACCACGACGATAATGTCTGAGCACCAATTCATGTTGTTCGGTTTGAATAAAGTGTGTTGTACCGCGACCAACTGCTGAGCCGATAATCGCATTTTTTTGCTGCCAAAATATTGGTGAAAAGTAATCAGACTGACAATTAGGCAAAAAACACGGATCAAAGTAGATTATTTCTCCTTTTTTATTGGTTTGCTCTGCATCTGTCATATAAATTCTGATTCGCCCTTGTGTAATGGTATGAATTGTAATGAAATTGGACACATATTACAGCAGCAATCGAACCTACTATTGTGAATGTCCAAAAACTCTGTCTTCTGCGTCTATCAGCGATTGGTGATGTTTGCCATGCCGCAGCTATGGTAGACCGAATTGTTAAACATGCTCCTAACATCCAAATTACTTGGATCATTGGCAAGATTGAGTATCAATTATTGAAAGGTATGCCAAATGTACGTTTCATCATTTTTGATAAAAAAATGGGAAAAGATGCCTATGTCAAACTCAAAGATGATTTGAATGGAGAAAAGTTTGATGCCTTGTTTTTAATGCAGGTGGCATTTCGTGCCAACTGGGCGGCGAGATTAATCAATGCTACAACGAAAATAGGCTTTGATTGGGCTCGAAGCAAAGAATTACATTGGTTGTTTGCTAATCGGCGCATAGCCGCACAGCAGCACGCCCATGTTTTAGAGGGCTTTATGGGGTTTGCTGATAGCATAAATGTGCCTTCACCTAACAACGTGAGTTGGTCCATTCCACTTGCTGATGACGAGCAAAAGTTGGCTAAAGATCTGCAAGCAGAGCTTAAATCCTATGTGGTAATCAGCCCCGCTGCTAGTAAAGCGGAAAGAAACTGGTTACCGGAGCGATATGCGAGCATAGCGGATTATTTAACTGAAAAAGGGATTAACGTTGTTTTGTGCGGAGGTCCAGCTGATTTAGATAAAAGTTTAGGTCAGCAAATTGAAACTCATAGTAAGCATAAAGTTACAAATTTGATTGGTAAAACCTCGCTAAAACAAATGCTAGCAGTGCTTAAGTTCGCGAAATTTGTGATTGCTCCTGATACTGGGCCAGCCCATATGGCGACTACTGTTGGCACTGACGTAATTGGCCTGTATGCACACAGTAATCCTCGCCGGACGGGGCCATATTTAAGTTTGCAATATGTGGTTTCAGTTTACGACCAGGTTATTTTGCAACAAACCGGTAAAACTTGGCAGCAGCTTCCTTGGGGAACCCGGGCAAAAGGTCAAGATTTGATGAAGTTAATTGAAGTGGAAAAGGTTGTTGAGCAAATTGACAGGCTGTTATCTGCTCAAGGCCGATGAGTATTTATTAGTTCAATGGTTTTTTGCAGCGCTCCTCTATTGGATTTTATAACATCGTAACCCTTCTGGCCGGCGGAAATACGCGCTTTATCGTCAACAAGCCAATGACTAACTAAATCAACAATATCTTGGCTAGCAGTGACTAAGAATAGATTACCGCTTTGTTTTAAAGATTCACATATAGCAGGGTTATTGTGAATGTGGTTTCCCATCATTGTGGGGATTGCAGCCACTGCCGCTTCCAGTGGATTGTGTCCGCCTTTCGCTGCAATGCTACCACCGATGAACGCAAAATCAGCATAATGATATAGGTCGGTTAAAACACCCATTTGGTCAACTAAAACAATGTCGGTATGGCGCACACTCTTGTTTGTTTGAGACGTTCTGGAGACGCTTAATCCAGAGCCGCTGAGCAACTCATAAACTTTATCAAAACGCTGAGGATGGCGCGGAACTATCATTAACAGTAATTCAGGAAACTGTTTGATAAGAGACTTAGTGGCTTCAACTAAAATTTGCTCTTCTGGATCGTGGGTACTTCCAGCAATAAGTATTTTTCGCTTTTCATGCTTAAATTTCGTGACTAAGGGTTCAGCTGCACCACTAATAGTATTTTCCAATTCAAATTTAATATTGCCGGTAATCGTCAGTTTATCTGCGGGGATGCCCAGGCTAAGGTAATTTCGGTAATCTCTTTCTGATTGGGCACAAACGTGTTTGATGGATTGCATCATTGGACTGATCAACGCAGCCATTTTTTGATATCCGCGAACAGAGCGATCGGTCATTCTGCCGTTGACCAAAATTACCGGAATTTGACCTTTCACACATTGCCTTATCATATTCGGCCACAATTCAACTTCTACCACCAAAACTTGTTTTGGACGAATTTTGTTTAACATTCGTTTCATCATCCATCCCAAATCAAAAGGTAAATATAAATGCTGCACTTTCTCACCTAAAAGATTTTTCACATTAGCTGCCCCTGTAGGGGTAGTGGTCGTGACTGTTACGTTTAGGTTTGGATCTTCGCGAAATAATTTTTCAATTAAACTAGCAGCTACAGCGACTTCGCCCACTGAAACACAGTGAATTAATATCTCCGATCCCTTTACAGCTTTGGTGTAAATCGAGAAACGGCTTAAACGATGTAAATTAAATTGTTTTTTGCGCAAACTAAAATTGACTAACCAATGTATAAATAAAATAGGAATAACCAACGATAAAGTTAATGAGTACAGCCAGCGGCTACAAACTAGCATCGTAGAATTTAAAAATGAAGACTGTTGAGAGGGTGATTGAGTCATGCTGGTAATTATTATACTCTGTCGGCATATGATTAGTAAAAGTCGAATAATCGCATTTAAAGGTCGTTTTTTAGCCAAAGTGACTGAAAACAGTAAACGAAAACTAATATTAACTCAAAAAAGCATGCGCAAGTTCTAAAAAGATAAACTAATCTTAATTTCTCAGGAGAAATCCTGTTTAGAGGAAAGGTGAAAGGATTGTTAAGTAGACTGGCTCAGGTCACTTTTATTTTATTGACCATATTATCAACTGCAACTCTGGCAGAGGATAGGTCAATCAGTGTTTTAGTTAACAGTGATGTAAAAACGGAAGAACTGACCCCCGCTCAATTGCGCAAAATATTTTCGATGCGACAAACTGTCTGGCCGGATGGACAGCCTATATCTGTGTTTGTATTAAAAACCGATAATCCAGCCCATCAAGCACTTTGTAAAGATGTCCTTAAAATGTTCCCTTACCAAATAGAAAGACTGTGGAATAAGTTAGCTTATTCTGGATTAGGAGATAAACCCAAAGAGCTGAAAAGTACCAAAGAAATGCTTAAAAAACTCCGCTCTACCCCCGGTGCCATAGGTTATGTACTCGATGTTAGCAGCACCGAGAAAGTCAAAAAAATAAAAGTAATAGGAGAATAGCAGATGAAATTATCGGTAAATTTGCTAGCTCTATTTGGTTTTACCTTATCCGCTTTTTCGTTTAGCGCGAGTAGTTCAGACAACTTTAATTGGCGTGGCTTTATTGCTCAAGGAGTGATTCAGGCACAAAACTCTAATTACATTGATGACGAAGGCGACGTCACCTTGAAACTGACAGAGATAGGTCTCAATGGATCTTATACTTTAGATTCCAACTTTAGAGTTGCGGGACAGGTCGTTTATTTAAACGGTGGTAATCGTTATCCTGAGGGATTCCGAGTTGACTATTTATTTCTAGATTGGCGCGCTATTAGTACACTAGATTGGCAGGTCAACGTGCATTTAGGCAGAGTGAAAAACTATCATTGGTTGTACTCATCCACTCGGGATGTACCCCATACTAGACCAACCATCATTCTACCTCAGTCCATCTATTTTGACGCCTTCAGAGATGTGGCACTTGGAGTTGATGGTGTGGCGTTAGTTGCCAACACATCAAATACTTTGGGAGACTGGGAATTCAATTGGAGTTATGGAAGCTCGCCCATCAGTCAGGAGCAAACTAAGAATTTGATTGCAGAGATTGCCACAGGAGACATTGAACAAAAGTTTGTGCATCAAGGGAATTTCGTTTGGCACAACCAAGCTGTGAAGTTTAGCGTCGGATTGTTGGATTCCAAATTTAAGTATAATAGTGGCGAAAATGATGCATTTTTTGATGGTGACGCACAAATCCAACGTTTTATGCTTCAGGGCACTTATGAGACTCAAAATTGGCAGTTAGCTATGGAATTATACAGGGAACGGAGTATCTATAGCAACCTAGTTTATTTGGGGTTCAATAACGACTCCCACGGTGAGGGGGGGTATATTCAAGGTCGTTACAATGTAAGTAAAGACATTAGCTTAACTGCAAGATTGGACATTTTTGATTTAGATCGCAAGGATCGAAGTGGTGAAGCTAGGTCGGCGCTATCTGGTGGCATTGTGCCAGCGTACTTTGGCTATCAAGATCAATTCACCTTAGGGACTAGCTGGACTTTTTCAGAAAATTGGCAAGTCCAAGCCGAATTTCATCGTGTCAAAGGCACTGGGCGTTTAGCTCCTGTTTTTATGCCCAATACGATCCAGAACGACCACAAATATTGGAATATTTGGGGCGTTCAATTAGCCCATTGGTTCTAACATGAAGTCTTTTCTTAGCCTTACCAACAAAATGCTCCTACTGTTGCTGGTTTTTTTATTGGTTTTGGGAATATCTATGTCCTTTCTTTGGTTACAAAAAACCAATCAGGACTTCATACTCAAACAACAAGAAATCAAGCATCAAAATCAAAGTCAATATCTGCTATTAAATAAGATATTTGGCGCCCGCATTGAGTCTTGGGTTGAGATGTTGGTTCAGTTACATCAGAACGAGCCTGAACCGATTCAAGCACTAGCTAAAACCTTATCTTCTCGTTTTGAGTTTTTGCAATTGAACATGCAAGTGGAAGAAGGTTGGCTTTTCGATAGCCAAAAAAACCTAATGTATTCCTCTGAATCGGATATACCACCGCATATTCTGAAAAATACGGAGTATGTTTTTGAAAATCAGTCACCTAAAGAAAGCACATTTTGTGTACCTCAGTGTTCACAGATTTTGTCTATTCCTCTGTTTCAGGCAGATGGAAGTGTAGCAGTCATTACATTGAGTCTAAGTCTAATTGATACACTAGCATTTCTTAATCAGTCTACAGATGCCACCCTTGCATTAGTTTATGTGTCTAATAAAACTGAGGCTAAATATGCTCGGGATTTCCGAATAAGAGAACCATTGGCGGTTAAACATTTTGACTTATTTGAACCCTTAATTGATTCGTTTCCGGCAAAGCTAACCATTGATAAACTTACCGTTGAAGGAGCCCAGTTAAATATCAACAATAAACATTATTTTGCTGTGGTTATTCCAATGTCGACTATAAATGCCGATGATGATTATATTTTGGCAGCATACGATATTACGCCAATGATGTTAGCCCACCGGGCTTACCAACAAACTATACTGATCACTGCATCTGTGGTGTTTGTGCTGGCCATGTTGTTATTCTATTTGATTACCAACAGCGTACGTCAGCGCTTAATTGATTTCAGCGAACGCTTGCCGCTGTTAGCGTTGCGGGAGTATCAACAATTTAGACTCCGAAACAGAGTGACTACACATTATTTTAAAGATGAGCTGGACACCCTAAATGCCTCCGCTAATAAACTGGCTGATCGCCTTGAGCAACTTGATAATGAAGTTTTAACCAAAGCCAATGAATTAGAAAAAATGGCTATGTATGACCAGCTAACTAATCTACCCAACCGGAATATGTTGGTGAGTAAAACTAAAGAGGCGGTGGCAAAGTTAGTCGAGAGTGAAAAGTTTGTCGTGTTAATGATGTTCGACTTAGATGACTTTAAAAAAGTAAATGATAGTTATGGGCATACAATTGGTGATGAATTATTAAGAGAGGCTGCAGCTCGTTTCCAAAGTGCATTAGATGAAAATGGCATCGTTTGTCGACTAGGTGGTGATGAATTTGCAATTTTATTGAACAATGTAGAGGATATCAAAAGTGCCATCAAAGTTGCCGAGAAACTTCTGGATCGCTTTAGAGCGCCGATAAACGTGGCGCAATTGCGTTTTTATGTATCAACCAGTGTCGGCTTTGCTCACACATCATCGGCAGAAACTAACGTCAATGAACTGATTCGTTGTGCAGACATTGCTATGTACCACGCGAAGAACGATGGCGGTAACTGTATCAAGCTATATATCGAATCTATGTCGAAAAATGCCATAGATAAAGTAGCCCTAGAAGATGAGGCCCGAATTGCTCTTATAAACGATAATTTTAGTTTTTCCTTACAACCCCAGATAGAGCTAAAAACTGGACGTCTTGTGGGGTTTGAAGCCTTGTTGCGCTGGAATCACCCTGACAGGGGACCTATTTCACCGGGCGATTTCATCCCTATCCTAGAAAACACTGAGTTTATGTTGACCCTTGGATATTGGTGTATTGAAAATGCGTTTAGTTTGCTGCAAACGTTTAAACAACAAGGATATCCCGATTTAAAAATAGCAATCAATTTGGCCGGTATTCAATTTCTTGATCCCGATTTAGTCCCCTATTTAGAGGAAAAAATAAAAAGTTCTGGGTTGAAACCCAGCTTAATCGAATTGGAATTGACCGAGAGAACCTTAGTGTCTGATATCCAGCGTACCAACGAGATTATGCAAAGGTTAATTGATAAAGGCTTCTTAATTTCTATTGATGATTTTGGCACCGGCTATTCTTCCTTAAGTTACTTGAAAACAATGCCCGCGAATTTTATTAAAATAGACCGCGCGTTTATTGACGGTATGTTATCCAATGATGCCGATAGGCAGATAGTGGCGGCGACTGTGTCCATGGTGCAAAACTTAAAAATGAAAGTAATTGCCGAAGGGATAGAAGAACAATTGCAGATTGATTTACTCAAACAGTTTGATTGCAACATGGCGCAAGGTTTCTATATTGCAAAACCTATCCCCGAAGATTTGTTGTTCGAAGAGTTACAAAAGTACTGTAAAAATGGAATTTGGCAATACGGTCAGTCGCATTAATTGCGTGCAAAGATTGCGATTGTGACTGCCATGTCCACTTCGCCTTCTGTGCTAAATTCCGTGTGTAATTAAATCCTTACACCTCAACATGTCCTATAATTAGTGCCAAAGCAGTGGCACAACGTATTACCTAGCGAAAATTTCTTTTAATATAGCGCCATCTAATTCATTGGGGGCAATATGAGTCAATCATTCTACCAACATCTCAATCAGCAAATTGAGCAAGTCAAACAAGATGGCTTGTATAAATCCGAGCGTGTAATTACTTCAGCCCAGAGCGCTGATATAGTTGTTCAAAGCGGTGAACATGTACTTAATTTTTGTGCTAATAATTATTTAGGATTAGCCAATCATGAGGCGTTAATTGCCGCCGCTAAAGACGGTTTAGATGAGCATGGATTTGGTATGGCCTCGGTGCGCTTTATCTGTGGAACCCAAGATATCCATAAGCAGTTAGAGCAAAAAATCAGTGCTTTTTTGGGAATGCAGGACACCATTTTATATCCATCATGTTTTGATGCTAATGGCGGTTTGTTTGAGACTATTATGGGTCCTGAAGATGCCATTATCTCTGATGCTTTGAATCATGCCAGTATTATTGACGGTGTTCGTCTATGTAAAGCCAAGCGATATCGTTATGCGAATAACGACATGCAAGCGTTGGAAGAGCAATTGATTCAAGCCGAAAAAGATGGCGCACGTTTTAAATTAATTGCCACCGATGGCGTTTTCTCGATGGATGGTGTGATAGCCGATTTGCATAGTATTTGCGACTTAGCTGACAAATACGATGCCATGGTAATGGTCGATGATTGTCATGCTACTGGGTTTGTCGGTGAAAACGGACGCGGTAGCCATGAATACAATGATGTTATGGGGCGGGTAGATATCATTACCGGTACTCTTGGTAAAGCGCTTGGCGGTGCATCAGGTGGTTACACATCAGGTAAAAAAGAAGTCGTCGAATGGTTGCGTCAACGCTCTCGACCATATTTGTTTTCTAATTCTGTTGCACCTCCAATTGTTGCTGCGTCATTGAAAGTATTTTCGATGCTGGAGCAAGGGCATGAATTACGCCAGCAACTTAACCGAAATGCTAAACATTTTAGAAGCCGTATGGAAAGTGCCGGTTTTACCTTATCAGGCAAAGACCATGCAATTATTCCGGTGATGTTAGGTGACGCGAAGCTAGCCAGTGAAATGGCTGACAAGATGTTAGAACGAGGCATTTATGTGGTTGGCTTCTCTTTTCCTGTTGTACCAAAAGGGCAAGCGCGAATTCGCACGCAAATGTCTGCCGCTCACTCAATCGAACAGGTTGATCGTGCAATCGATGCTTTTATCGATGTCGGTCGTGAATTGAAGGTGATCTCATGAAATCACTTGCGAAATTATACCCCGAAAAAGGGATATGGATGAACGATGCTCCTGTCCCTGAAGTTGGTCACAATGATCTACTAATTAAAATCAATAAAACCGCAATATGTGGCACAGACATGCATATTTATCAATGGGACGAATGGTCACAAAATACCATTCCTGTGCCGATGATTGTAGGTCATGAATATGTTGGCATAGTGGTTGAAATTGGTCAGGAAGTCAGAGGTTTTAACATAGGGGATCGGGTCTCTGGTGAAGGACACATAACTTGCGGGCACTGTCGAAACTGTCGTGCTGGTAGACGCCACCTGTGTCGCAATACCGAAGGTGTTGGTGTAAATCGCCCAGGGGCTTTTGCTGAGTACCTGGTGATTCCTGCGTTTAATGCATTTAAAATTCCCGACAATATCAGCGATGAGCTAGCGTCGATTTTTGACCCTTTTGGCAATGCAGTTCACACTGCTTTGTCATTTGACTTGGTTGGCGAAGATGTATTGATCACCGGGGCTGGTCCTATTGGTATTATGGCTGCAGCTGTGGCAAAGCATGCTGGTGCTAGGTATGTGGTTATCACCGACATCAACGATTATCGCTTAGATTTGGCTAACAAAATGGGCGCAACTCGCACGGTAAATGTCGCCACTCAAAATTTGCAAGATGTGATGCTTGAATTAGGGATGACCGAAGGCTTTGATGTTGGTTTAGAAATGTCAGGCGTTCCCTCTGCATTACGAGATATGCTGGCTAAAATGAATAATGGTGGTAAAGTTGCCATGTTGGGCATTCCACCTAAAGATGTGGCAATAGACTGGAACCAAGTGATTTTCAAAGGTTTAACCATTAAAGGTGTTTATGGCCGTGAAATGTTTGAAACTTGGTATAAAATGGCTAGTCTCTTGCAGTCAGGATTGAACTTAGATCCTATTATTACCCATCAGTTTTCTATCGACGACTTCCAACAAGGCTTTGATGCTATGGAGTCGGGACAATCTGGTAAAGTGATATTAAATTGGTAGTCGTTAACTAAACAATAGTAAATAGGGGTAGATTTGGAGCAGTTCGAACATATTTCCGTAGAACAAACACAAGCTCTTTTGTTAGACAAAAAAGCGCAACTAGTAGACATTCGAGATGAACAGTCATTTGCGGCTGGTCATATTGAAGGTGCGGTGCATTTAACCAATGGTAGTTTGCAGCAGTTTATGTCAGAAACTGAATTCGAAACCCCGGTTATTGTTTGTTGTTATCATGGTATTAGTAGCCAACAAGCGGCTCAATTTTTGATTCATCAGGGCTTCGAGCAAGTTTATAGCATGGATGGTGGTTTTGAAGCTTGGAAGGCTGCCATGCCTTTCGTCTCTCAGGAAGCAGACTAAAATTGTGAGTAAATCTCTCGAGTTAGTTAGCTTTGGCCATGAAAGTCCTGCAATGTTGTTGGTTACTTACTTAATTAGCCAGAATATCCCAGCTAGTTATGCTTATGCAGAAGGGGACTTAAACCATCAAGTTTTACTTGACGATCCTGCCTGCCTTCAAGAAGCCGCGTTTATTGTTAAGGAATTTGTCGATAACCCGACAGATCCTAAGTATCAGAAACACGCTTGGGAATTAGAGCAACAACTCTTACGTTCTAGACAAAAATCAGTATTCCCCAAACTGCGTTGGAGTATGTTCCAACAAACCCCGTTCATGTGGCTGATAATGGGCATATGTATTCTGGTTTATTTGGGTTCTATCGCGGGTGGCTTCATTTGGGTCAGAGAGAACCTGATGTTATTGCCCTGGTCTTTACTGATTGAAACAGGGGAATGGTGGAGAGCTATTACGCCTGCATTTATTCATTTTGACGAAATGCACATTATTTTTAATCTGCTTTGGTGGTGGTTAGCCGGCAAGGAAATTGAGAAGAAGTTTGGTTCTAGCACCTTACTGTTAGTCTTTTTGATAACTGCAATTATTCCTAATATTGGTCAATTACTGATGTCAGGTCCTGATTTTGGTGGTTTGTCTGGTGTGGTATATGGAATTATTGGTTTTGTGTGGTGGTGCGGCTGGCTGCGTCCACAATGGGGACTCGCATTACCTAACTACATTATTGGTTTTTCGTTAGTCTGGTTGGTCTTAGGGTACATCGATGTATTATGGGTTTCGGTTGCCAATACCGCTCATACTTTAGGCTTGGTATGCGGATGCGCAATTGCTTGGTGCTACGTTTACTTCACTCAAAAAAACCACAGTAAAAACTAACTTACAACAGGCTAGCTATCCGCCTTGCACAATAAATTTAGTGATGATGATGTCTTTTATCATCGGTTTCCCCGTTTCTTTTTCCATTAACTCTCTAAGTCGTTCAAGGCTGCTTCTGCGGAAGTCTTCTCTGCCGGTAAGAGATTTTACTTTGTCTTTTGGTTGTCTGCCGAGTATGTCTATGACTGTCGCTCTTAATAGTGGCGAATGGTGCTCAACAGCTTCAATATAATCCGCATCTTCCAACATTAGCTCTATAGTCGTGCGGACAAAACCTAAATTGTTCGCGTTGGAGCCTAAAAAGTTAGTAACGATATCTGGCTCTAATCCATAATAAGCGAAATTTGATTGGCCGTGGGCGGTTCCAATAAATTGACTTGAAGTAATCGCTAGAAGGAACGCAAAAAGCACAGATTTCATATTGTTATCTCGAATTATTTAAATGCGAATTTTAATGGCTTTATTAAGTGCCAATTCAAATGTCTTTAGTTTAGCAATTGTAGAGAATTAATTTAACCAATTTGCCTATTACAAACTGAAGATTATAATCTTTACACTTTGGCGATAAATCTTATCAACCTATTATCTTCAGTATGTTAGCAGCTATTGGTATGATAGCGTCATATTTTCATGGACTTAGCGCAATTTTGATTCAGCAAACTCAATTTCCCGTTTCAATCCCAGCAAATTGGTTGTCAGCAGACGATCTTACTGTTAGCGATCCCTATCTAAAAAATTGGCTTTTAGATACCGGCTCACTTACTGAACGATTGCAATCACACTGTGCGGATTTTAAGCTTGAATTAATAGGTCAACGGCAGATGCAGCCAGAGCTTGAGGAATTGACCCAACTTCGTTCAGGTTCTCTGTTAGTAAATGACACTCAATGGCAAGTTAGAGAAGTGATTTTATGTGGTAATGGCCAGCCTTGGGTGTTTGCTCGTTCGATTTTGCCGCAACAACTTTGTGAAATGGATTTAGTCGAGTTGGGAAATCAACCATTGGGAAAAATTATCTTCAATGATAGTCGGTTTGTACGCAGTCCATTTCAGCTGTTAAAGTTACCCGATACGCGTCACTTTTCTGATTTGCTAGCAATTTCAGCGCAGCGTCCAGTGTGGGGACGTCGCTCGGTGTTTGATTTTAAGCAACTACAGTTGATGGTCGCAGAGATATTTCTTCCTGATTGTCCAGCTTACTCTAAACAAGGCTAAATATGGGGAATAGTAAAGTTCACGCATTGATCAGATTGGCCCGTATGGATAAGCCAATAGGTAGCTATTTATTGTTGTGGCCGACGGTCTGGGCATTGCTCATCGCTGCCCAAGGCAATCCACCAATACAGATAGTTATTGTTTTTGTTATTGGTGTCTTTGCGATGCGCAGTGCTGGATGTGTTATCAATGATTATGCGGACCGGCATGTGGATGGCAAAGTTGAACGTACTAAATCACGGCCATTAGTCAGTGGAGAAGTATCTGAAAAAGAAGCCTTGTTACTGTTTGCCGGGTTAGTACTTATTTCTCTTTTATTGGTTTTAACCCTCAACTATCAAACAATTCTTTTGTCGTTTGGGGCGTTAGCGTTAGCGATTATCTATCCGTTTATGAAGCGTTTTACCAACCTTCCTCAAGTGGTGTTAGGTGCTGCTTTTAGTTGGTCAATTCCAATGGCTTTCATGGCGATCAACGAACATCTCAATTGGATTGCTTGGTTACTTTTTTTGATAAACGTGATCTGGACTGTGGGTTATGACACTGAATATGCGATGGTCGACCGAGATGATGATCTAAAAATTGGGGTTAAGTCCACAGCCGTGCTATTTGGTCAGGCCGACAAACTTGCTGTGGGTATCACCCAAATAGTCACTTTGCTGTTGCTGGGATTTGTGGCTTACTATTTAAACATGACATGGCCAATGTATATTTCGCTTTTGGCCATGGCAGGATTTTTTGTTTACCAACAGTATCTAATTAAGGATAGAAACAGAGCGAATTGTTTTAAAGCATTTTTAAACAACCATTACGCAGGTATGGGCGTAGCAATTGGAATGCTTTGTCACTATTGGTTATAGTCGTTCGAAAACCGAATTTAGTTAGTCTTTCCAGTTGAAGGACTTGGATTTTCCAACTTATCTAGTCTAACTTCTAAGGCTTCGAGTTTTTCTCGTGTGCGAATCAGCACCTGACTTTGTACATCAAACTCTTCCCTGCTTACGAAGTCTAGGCGGCTCAACTGAGATTGAAGAACCTGTTTTACTTTTGCCTCCGCTCCTTCAGCCATGGTTTTCACACCAGGGGGAATCGAATCAGTTATTTGTTTTGCGATATCTTCCAGTTTTTTCGGATCCAACATGGATAGAGCCTCCAAATAAAAATATGATTGTAACAGACGAATGTTGAACTTACTGCATTTGTAGTAAAAGTCCTGAATTGATATAACGATGCTAGCTATTCGGTCGTTAATTTTTTACAATTCCCGGCCATTTTTTAAAGATACACCCATGAAACTCAACGACGGTCAAAATCAAGCAGTCAAATTTATCTCAGGCCCATGCTTAGTGCTCGCTGGGGCGGGCAGTGGTAAAACTCGGGTAATTACAAATAAAATCGCATACTTGGTTCAACAGTGTGGTATTCCTGCTCGTCAAATTGCCGCGGTAACTTTCACCAATAAAGCCGCCAGAGAAATGAAAGAGCGTGTGGCCCAAACTATGGGCAAAAAAGACGCTCGCGGTCTCAAAGTTTCTACCTTCCATACCATGGGTCTGAATATCATCAAGTCGGAGTTTCGTAGTTTAGGGATCAAACCTGGATTCTCATTATTTGACGACAAAGACACCATGGCCTTGCTAAAAGATCTAACCGAAGACTCTCTTGATGGTGATAAAGAGCAATTGAGCTTGTTGCAGTCGTGTATTTCAAATTGGAAAAATGATCTAATCTTGCCTGAACAGTTGCAAAAGCGTGCATTGTCGCCCGGAGAAGTGGAATTTGCGAAAGTTTATCATGAATATCAAACACATCTTAGAGCCTACAACGCACTAGATTTTGATGATTTAATCTTGATGCCTACCTTGCTTTTACAAAATAATGAAACCGTTCGGCAAAAATGGCAAAACAAAATTAAATACTTGCTGGTTGATGAATACCAAGATACCAATACGAGTCAGTACGAGCTGGTTAGATTGTTAGTTGGGGAACGGGCAAGGTTTACTGTGGTAGGGGACGATGACCAATCCATTTACTCGTGGCGCGGAGCCAGACCGCAAAACTTAGTGCTTTTGCAGCAAGATTTTCCCAGCTTGAAACTAGTAAAACTGGAACAAAACTATCGCTCTTCAGGGCGAATACTTCATAGCGCGAATATTCTCATTCAAAACAACCCTCATGTGTTCGAAAAAAAGTTGTTTTCAGAATTAGGGTACGGTGAGCCGCTTAAAGTGCTGATTGCAAAGAATGAAGAGCATGAAGCAGAGCGGGTTGTTGCTGAACTGCTTGCTCATAAGTTTATGAAGAATACCCAATTTAAAGATTATGCGATTTTGTATCGTGGCAATCATCAATCTCGGTTGTTTGAAAAGATATTGATGAGTAATCGAATCCCTTACAAAATCAATGGCGGAATGTCGTTCTTTGGTCGCACTGAGGTCAAAGACCTGATGGCTTACTTACGACTATTAGTTAATCAAGATGACGACAATGCGCTGCTTAGAGTGATTAACACTCCTACCCGTGGTATTGGCCGTGTTTCCTTGGAAAAGTTAGGTAGCTTTGCCAATCAGTTAGGATGCTCTATTTTTGAGGCCGCGTGTCATCCGCAATTACACAGCGTTTTAAGCGGCAAAGCCCAGCAGAATATCGAGGCCTTTAGTCGCTGGATTGTTGAAGCTTCTGACAACGCCGTTCGTGGTGATGGTATTGCTGCCATTCGGGGCATGATCAAAGCTATGCAGTATGAAGAATGGCTTTACGAGTCTAGCACTAGTCCCAAAGCAGCTGAAATGGCAATGGCAAATATCAGTACGCTTTTCGGTTGGATAAGCGATATGCTCGAAGGCAATGAACTGGACCCACCGATGACCCTGCAAGAGGTTGTTAATCGGTTAATTTTACGAGATATGATGGAACGTAACGAAGACGCAGAGGAGTCAGATCAGGTACAACTTATGACTTTACATGCGTCTAAAGGATTGGAATTTCCTTATGTTTTCATGGTTGGTATGGAAGAAGGACTATTACCGCATCAAAGTAGCATCGATGAAAACAATATCGAAGAAGAGCGACGATTGACTTACGTTGGTATTACTCGAGCACAGAAGGAGTTGTTTTTTACCTTAAGCAAAGAACGTCGTCAATTTGGTGAGGTGATTCAACCTGAACCAAGTCGTTTTCTTTACGAGTTGCCTCAAGATGATATTGTTTGGGAACATAAAAAAGTAAAAGACAGTGCAGAAGTGCGCCAGCAAAAAGGTCAAACTGGAATAGCAAATTTGAGAAACATTCTATCTAGTGGGAAGTGAATCTTGTGCCAAAATCGCCGTCATACTGATGGGTGATTGTATATAATGACCTTGGCCTAAGGTGCAGCCCGCCTCGACTAGTGCATTGTACTGATCTTCATTTTCAATGCCTTCCGCTATCAGTTTAAATGACAACTGACTTGATATGGCTAATACAGAACGAATCAAATTGTAATTGCGTTTTGAGCGAGTTATCGATTTAACGAATTTATGATCAATTTTTACGTAATCAAATGGGTAGCTGTATAAATAACTTAAAGAAGCAAGACCACTTCCAAAGTTATCTAAAACCAAAATTACCCCGGAACGTTTAAGCTTTTTAATGGCTGGTAACATAAACTGGCTGCGATGATTTAGTTCGTTTTCATCAAACTCAAACACTAAATTCGATGGATCAATTTGCGCAGATTTAACCCGTTCAATTATTTGGTTTACTAGGCGACTTTGTGAAAGATGACTAATTGACAAGTTAATTGCTATCTTTTGAGTCGCTTCAGACTCACCTAATGTGCGCCAATGTTGCAAAACCTTAATGGCCTGATCCAGCATAAAGTTATCAATTTCTACGGTCAATCCACTCGATTGGGCTACCTTCCAGAACTGTTCCCGCTTTATTTTACCTATTGTAGGATGAATCCAACGCACAAAAAACTCGTGATAGAGGATCCTATTAGTTTGGAAATTTACAATCGCTTGAACTTGAGAATCAAAATGTTGGTTATTGAGGGTTTTACGAAACTCATTTTCTAATTCGAGTTCTTCCAATAGTTTTTGACGCATACTGGTATCGAATAGGACAAAGCGTCCACGTCCCAGTGCTTTTGCTTGGTACATAGCTGCATCTGCGTCGCGAATCAATTCGTCTGCTGTTTCATATCCTTGTTCAATATTTGCTATTCCAATACTCGCCCCTGAATACATTTCTTTGTTGTCGAATTGAAAGGGAATTGCAAGTGTTTGAATAATCCGATTGGCAACCTCTTCCACATCATTAAAATCGTCGAAGCTATCAAGCAGAATAACAAACTCATCGCCTCCTAGCCGAGCTAATAGGTCGTGGGCACGTATGCATTTACTGATGCGTTTGGCAACTTCAACTAAGAACATATCACCAGCATGGTGACCCAAGCTGTCATTAATTTGCTTGAACCTATCTAAGTCGATAAAAAGCACAGCAAACTGATGTTCAGGGTAACGATTTTTGTTTGCAACAGCTAATTCTAATCGACTGTTAAACATGACTCTATTGGGCAGGTTGGTGAGCGCGTCATGGTGGGCATCGTGGATTAACTTTAATTCTATGTCTTTGCGTTCTTCAATTTGTTTCTTTAAATACAAATTGGTTTGATGTAACTCGTCAGTGCGTTCTCGCACTTTTCGGCTTAACTGCATATTATATTTTTGAATCGACTCTGCAGCTCTTTTACGTTCTATAGCTACCGCAATATGGTGTGAAACGAACTTTAATAGTTCCAAATCTTTAAGGGTGTATTTGCTGTCTTTCCCATAGGTTTGAACTGCAATGACGCCGGAAATAACACCATCCACATACAAAGGAGAGCCTATCCAAGAATTGGTATGCTTTAGCATGTTATCTGCAGTTTTTTGATCTAACTCGTTTTGAGCGGCTAAATCATTAACCCGATCTGGATCGATTAATTCTGCTTTGCCTGAACGCAATACAAATTCGGTGAGTCCATTACTTAACGGCCTTGAATTGACAACATCATTTATTTCATCACTGTAATATGGAAATTCCAGCGAGCTTTGTTTTTCATCAATAATTGCAACATAACAGTTAGGAGCACTCAATAAGCGGGCTAGAATGTCATGCAAACTAGCATAGAAATCAGACATCTCCCCTTCAACAGAAGCTGCTATTTCAGAAATTTCAAAAAGTGCTTGTTGTAAAGATTCAACTTTTTGACGCTCTAATATCTCTTCTTGAAGCTCATCGTTGATTTCGCGTAATTGTTTTGTTCTCTCGCGAATCGTTTGTTCTGTCAGCTCTCGACTTTTAACTCTATCGAGTGCATTAACAATGTGCTGAGATACGAACAGCAATAAATCTAATTCATCTTTAACGTATCGAACCGCTTTGTCGTAGCTTTGAACTACCATAGCGCCGATAACCCGATTGCCGCGCTTGAGAGGCACACCAATTAAATCTACAGGCGTTTTACCAATTGCTTTGAAATTACGTTCTTTGGATTCTTTTTCGAAGTTTTCTTCGGTTAAAACCAAATGTTGGCCGCTTTTGAGAATATAGCCAGCGATACCACCGAGTAAATCTTTCGCGGGAATTTGCTTGATTACGCTTTCATCAAACTGGTCGACGAAATACGGGAACTCCACAAACTCATCATCTTTTTCGTAAAGGGCTACAAAAAAGTTTTGAGCATTCATGAATTGCCCAATGATTTCGTGAATTGCTACATACAGGCGTGAAAGTTCGCTGATAGAACCAGCTAACTCTGAGATGTCAAAAAGCGCTCTTTGGATATGCTCAGAGCGCTTATATTTTTCTGTTAACTGCTGAAGCTGAGGAATTAGTTCTCGCAATTCCTCAACTGTTAACTGTCCTGCATTTAAGTCTTCAGTCAATTAATTTAATCCAATAAATGATTGATCTTAAGAAACCTTATACCAGCGAAACTAACTAAAATCAGACACCTTCTATCATGAATTCTATTGCTGCTTTTATATCGTCATCTGAACAATCGCCACAGGTTCCTCGTGGAGGCATAGAACCAAGTCCATTGAGTGCGTTATGCAATACTTCGTCGATTCCTTTTTCCAATCGCGGTGACCAATCAGCGGCATCATGCAGTTTAGGAGCATTTAACACACCTGATGCATGGCAAGCGAAACAAGCGGTATTATATATGTCTTCACCAGAACGAGGACCTGAAGCTGCAGCCGAGTCTGCTTTAGCACCCGCAACATGCACAGAACCAACTGGCGCAATACGGGATTTGATATCTTCCTCAGACATGTTTTGCGCTTGTACGGCAAACATCAACAAACTTCCAACTAACACGCTCAACAACGCTTTTAATTTCACAATAATCTCCAACGATCTAAATTTAAATTTTGTCACTCACCAAAGAATAACAAATTATAGCGAGTTATTGATACTGAACAACAATTTACTTTGCAATTGCCATCTATCTTCACTCAAAAACTACTTATTTTACGGATTTAACCCTATTTTGCCGATTTCAACTCAGCAAAATCATCATTTCAACCGTAAATACATTGATAAACTTTCTAAGATTACACGGCTGATAAGTTGTTTCAAAGAAAACTTATCGATATTTTACGTAAATTAGCGCTAAAAAGTGCAATTATTCTATTGCACAATTTTTTTCAAGACCCATATTGAACTATGCAAATGAACTTGTTTGATTGCTTTTTATAATTATTAATATTTCTATCTAAGCAGTGTTCGTTTTAAACCGAAAAAAGGAGCCGTAAATGTTAAGAATATTTCTGTTTTTAGGTACAAATATAGCCATCATAGCGTTATTGAGCGTGACATTTAGTCTTTTGGGGTTTCAAGGGTTACTGGCAGAAAATGGGGTTGATTTAGACCTAACTGCGCTAATGATTTATGCTGGAGTTATTGGCTTTAGCGGGGCCTTTATTTCTTTGTTTCTTTCCAAGTTTATGGCCAAACGCTCAATGGGGGTTCATGTTATTGAACAACCAGTAGATACGACTCAGCGATGGCTTGTAGATACGGTAAGGCGGCAAGCTGAAATGGCGGGTATTGGAATGCCTGAAGTTGGACTTTTTAATAGTCAATCTCCTAATGCATTTGCGACAGGCTGGAATCGCAACAATGCGTTAGTCGCAGTTAGTACTGGGCTTCTTTCACATATGAACAAAAATGAAGTTGAGGCAGTACTGGCTCACGAAGTGAGTCACGTCGCTAATGGTGACATGGTCACTATGACCCTAATTCAAGGTGTGGTGAACACTTTTGTCGTTTTTCTATCTAGAGTCATTGGGCATGTCGTTGATCGAGTGGTTTTTAAGGTTGAAAGAGGTCATGGTCCGGCTTTTTGGATCGTCTCTATTATTGCTGAAATTATTCTCGGCTTTTTAGCGATGATGTTAGTGATGTGGTTTTCTCGATATAGAGAGTTTAGAGCAGATGAAGGTGGTGCGAAACTCGCGGGTAGGGCAAATATGATTGCGGCCCTAGCTAAATTGAAAAGTTTTCAGGGAACCCCTGATATGCCTGACGAAATGGCTGCTTTTGCGATTAATGCAGGAAAAATACAAAAGCTATTTTCAAGTCATCCGCCATTGGAAAAACGTATTGAAAACCTGAGAGCTGGTTAATCCAGCTCTGCAAAATCTAATCAAAATAACTTTTCAGGTAAGCCTTTAATACTCGCTAAAGGAAACACTTAAAAAGCAAAACTAGTTTGAATTCTGCGTTCGGTGCTATGGTTTTTATTTTTCGATTTCGCTAGCATTCTTAGATTATCCAAACGCCTGATAAGGCTATCAAATTGTTGGTCTCGGACGGCCCTATCTTTATTCTTTTGTTCAATTCTTTGTTGCTGTATTTCACTGCGAGTGGATTCACATATTGAATCGTGTAAATTAATTAATTCTCGTGTCATAACATCCTCTCAATATTGTACTGTGTTTTTGTACAGTATAATATTGATTGATATTTAGTCAATAATTTCGATTAATAAATTATTTTTAAAATAACGGGGCTATATTCTGTTATCCAAGACGCGCTCTGTTTGTTCGGACTCACGCTTGACTAAAATAAAGGTAATAATCATTTTAGTTGGAAGTGACATAATCATTCCCACTGCCACACAGGCTGCACTGATGATGATTCCGTCTATTCCCATCTCATCAATTGTTTGACTAAAAAGATGTAAATAAATCCCTAACATAATTAAACATAATCCCGAGATCATCACCACTTTGAGTAACGTCATTACTTTTGAATTCGTCATCATGGTTTCCCCTTATATGTGAATCTTTGAATTGTATTTAATCAGTAATTCATAAGGTCACATTGATCTAGGTCAGTTTAATAACAAGTTTTGCTCAACGGAAATTCGAACCGCGCGGGTATTGATATCGTTATTATTGAATCCGCTCTCTACGTATTAAAATTATCTAGAACAAATAATTAACAAGCACTTAGAGCATCTTTGGTAGCGCGCAAACAGTCTTTGATTTCTTAATTGTTAATATTTAGTTAAGCGTATAGCGGTTTTCATAATGCTAATTCAATTGCCCCTATCTTTTTTAGGACCTACCTTTCATTGTCAGGTTAGCCGCTAAGCCTTTTGTTTAAAGGTTTTCAGTAAAGCATCGTAAAGCGGTGAATTTGGAGGGTGTAAATAAATAGTTAATAAAAGTTTCATTTTCGATGATTATTAGTTGACGACCACATTTTCGTGCTCTATTCTAATGAAAGCGCTTACATTTTGCTTGTTATTACAATAATTTTACAACCTTAGGGTGGCATAAGCAGGACGTGCGCGGGTGAAAAATGTAGTAATGAGTACAATCAAGGTAGTTTTTGGGAGAAAACAACATGACTAAAACAAGGTTTGCAAAAACCCATCTAGCAACGAGCCTTTCGCTCGTTTTAGGGGCTTCACTGTGCGCACCACTAGCTGCACAAGAAGCTGAAGACTTAGAGGTTATCCAAGTAACAGGTTTACGGGGAAGTTTACAAGAGGCTGCGGCCATAAAACGCTCGTCAGCTGGTGTAGTTGACGCTATTTCTGCTGAAGATATCGGTAAATTCCCTGACACCAACTTAGCAGAATCGCTGCAACGTATAACCGGTGTTTCGATCAGTCGTACTAATGGTGAAGGCTCTGAAGTTACTGTCCGCGGTTTTGCGGGTGGAAACAACATGATTACCTTAAACGGTAGAACAATGCCTGCAGCAATAACCTATGGTGCAGGCTCAGGTGCGGATGGTACAACTAAAAGTGGAAACACGCGCTCATTCGATTTTGCAAACCTAGCATCGGAAAGTATCAGAGCTGTAGAAGTATACAAAACAGGTAAAGCGAACATTGCAACTGGTGGAATTGGTGCAACCATTAATATAATCACCGCTAAACCACTTGATCAAGAAGGTTTTGTGGCTACTGTCGGCGCAAAAGCGGTACACGATACTACCAACCGTACTGGTGATGATCTTACCCCTGAATTATCTACTATTGTAAGCTACGCTAATGATGAGAAAACATTTGGTGTGAGTTTGTCTGCTGTGCATCAAGAACGTGATTCAGGTTATACCGGCGCCACTGTGAATAACTGGAATATTGACTATTGGGATGATATCGCCGATCCGGATAGAATGTGGAATAACAACACCACAGCAAACTATGTTAATGCTCCAGAGCAGGGACAGCTTTATGCGCGTCCCAATGACATCCGTTATGCATTTTCAAATACCCAAAGAACTCGCGACAATATGCAGCTAACATTGCAGTTTGCACCAACGGATGACTTTAAAGCGTCATTAGACTACACCTTTGCTGAAAACGAAATTGTTGAGCAACGTGGTGAAATTGGTAACTGGCTGCAAATCGGTACAAATACCGGGACGGTAGAGTTCGATAATTCTGCTGTGAAAACACCCATCTATATATCTGAAACCTATGCTGGAGGTGTAGATGAAGGGTACGAGCAACAGTGGCGTGAACAGACGAATACACTAGATTCGATTGGTGTGAACTTTGAATACAATGTTAATGATGATTTTAAAATCATGTTTGATGCGCACGACTCAACGATGCATAGTCGGGGGACAGGTCCAAGAGGTTCCGGCGAACTGGCGGTAGGTTTAGGGGCGCCAACAGTGACCTCAAGAGAATGGTTTTGGGATGGTGACTTGCCTACCTACACTAATGTATATGACGACAGCATTCGAGGTGCAAACAATAACGGGCAAGTGGATGCCGGTGATGTAGGTTCGTCGATTGCTCGCATTAGAAACGCCAGCCAAGAGTCTAAAATCACCCAGTATAAACTTGACGCTACTTACTTCCTAGACAGCGGTCATTTTGATTTTGGTGTGGAAGCTCGTGAAATGGAATCTCGCTCATTTCAAACTGCCGGCAACAACATTGCTTTGGGTAATTGGGGGGTCGCTAACCCTGGTGAATTCGGTGACTTGATTCAACCGTTTGATTTGCCGGGTGAGTTTGACGACTTTACCACAAACTCTGGTGGTTATGGTTTCATTGCTAACGCGCCTGATTTGTATACTGCAGCAGAAGCTCTTTATCCTGGTATTCCAGCTGGAACCGAGGACGCATTGTCATTCGACGATACGATACAAGAAGATTCCTTAGCCGCTTACGTTCAAGTCGCCTTAGAAGGTGAAATCGGAGAAATGCCATTTAGCATCTTAACCGGTGTGCGTTATGAAACTACAGACGTGACTTCGACTTCATTAATTAGTCGTAACTACTTTCAATGGGAAGACAATAATGACGTAGTGTCATATGTGGATGGTTCAGAAACCAGTTATGTTACGGCAGAAAGTGACTATGACTTTTTATTACCGAGCCTGGATTTAAAACTTGAGATTAAAGATGATTTAATCGGTCGCTTCTCATATAGCAAAACAATTGCTCGAGCAGGGTTTGGAAGTTTAGGTGTATCTGCTTCAAACTTTGCTGGCGGTGGTGGTTCAACATTGTTGGGTGCGCAACCAACAGCGGATGCGTCAAATCCTGCCTTATTACCTTTGGAGTCGTCTAACGTCGATTTATCATTGGAATGGTACTACGATGAAACAAGTTATGTTTCAGCCGGTTTGTTCCAAAAAGATGTGGTTAATTTCTTAGGTAGCCGTCAAGTTGACCAACCACTACTAGGTATTCGTGATGTAACTGGCGGTCCCCGTGCCGAGGCTGCCGTTCAAGCGCTAGCCGACCGCGGTATTGCACTTGATGACACATCACTTTACGCCATGATGGTATTGCTAAGTCAACCAGAAGCCTTCCCTGGTGGAGCTGATGATTACACTGGTTCGCCAGAACAAATTCAACAGTTAGCCGAAACCGAAGGTTGGGATTTGGTCGCAAATGAGGATGATCCTGAAGTCATTTTCCGTACTAATACACCAGACAATAACCGAGCAGCCAAAATTTATGGCGCTGAATTTGCGGTACAACACTTCTTTGGTGATACAGGCTTTGGTGTGCAGGCTAACTATACGTTTGTACGCGGAGATGTGGGCTTTGATAACGAAGCGGATCCTAACCAGTCGCAATTTGCTTTAGTGGGTTTGAGTGATACGGCTAACTTAGTGGCTATGTACGAAAAAGATGGTTTCCAAGCACGTGTTGCCCTTAACTGGCGTGATAAATACTTGGCAGAAGTGAATAAAGGTAGTTCTAATAACCCGCGTTATGTGGAGTCTTATACTCAACTTGATGTAAACGTTAGCTACGATATTAACGACCAATTCACAGTGTTCTTTGAAGGTTTGAATATAACTGAAGAAGACATCCGTGAACACGCTCGAAACGAAACGCAATTATGGTATGCAACCGATTTAGGTGCACGCTATCAAATGGGGGCTCGTTACAAGTTCTAAGGCGGTATGAAACGGCAAACAACACCAGTGGTGGTGTTTGCCATCGTCCATATGCCGCTGTTTATTGCGGCTTTTGTTTTTGTAAATATTTGAATAGGATTTGAAGATGTAGCACACTGACACTTCTTATTTTGTTCAATTAAATATGAATATTTTCATTTTTAATTTACTGGTTTGAAATAACCAACGAGCAAAAAATTATTGAGGAAATACAATGGCCAAACATGTGCTTTTGAATAATGTGCAGCATAAAGATACTAAGGTGCTTGCGCATTATGCTAAAGAGTTTGCCGACGATGTAGCCAGCGTATTGGTTTTCCCACTAGAATTTGTTGAATTACAAAAAGAATATCCAATCTTTTTCCAATTAGACCAACAGACGGGTAAATATCAATGTGTTGTTATGCTTGGTTTGCAAAAAGATGAAAACCTTTTCCTAAGCGATACAACTCCTTCAGGTTGGGACGCTAACTACATACCAGCTATGATTGAACGAGGGCCTTTTTTAATCGGTTTTCAGCAACAAGATCCCCATTCAGATCCGTCTCCGGTTATACACATTGATATGCAACATCCCAAGGTGTCCACCGACAAAGGGCAGCCATTATTTCTCGAGCATGGCGGTAACAGTCCTTATTTGAATCATATCGCTACCCGATTGCAGTCTATTCACGAGGGCATGGCAATCCAAGATGCAATGTTTAATAGTTTCCTAAGTTGCGAGTTGATTGAGCCGGTTAATATCGAATTTGATTTAAACAACGGCGAAAAGTGCAAAGTATCTGGAAATTTTACGATTAATGAGGAGAAACTAAGAGCGCTGTCAGCAGAGCAACTTTTTGAGCTTAATCAATCGGGATATTTACAGTTTGCGTACGCGGCAGTGGCATCTGTTACTAATATTAGAAAATTGATTCATCGTAAAAACGCCACATTTGCTTAATAAGCAGAGCTTAGAGTACCTATGTTAAACATCACCAAACAAACTGAAGTTATTGAAAATTGTCAGTCAGGGGAGGTGCCTAATGATATTCATCAGTATAGCCACCCTGTAGTACTCAAAGGTGTGGTTAAGCATTGGAAGCTGGTGGAAGTAGGTTTGGAATCTGCGCAAAAAAGCGTTGACTATTTAAAGTCGTTTTATAATGGTAAGTCAGTATTTGCTTACTTTGGCAATCCTGATATAGAAGGGAAGTACGCCTACAATGAAAATGCAACTGAGTTAAATTATGAGTCTAAACGGGCACAAGTAGATGAGGTGCTCGACCTTATAATGGAACATCTTTACGATCAGCGCCCACCAGGATATTACATTGCATCAAATGTTATTGATTTGAATTTCCCTGGACTTCGCGCTGACAATGATTTGCATATTCCTGTTATCCAAAAACAGCATGCGACCGAACCCCCGATACCCAGTATTTGGATTGGCAACAAGTCAATTGCTCGCTGTCACTACGATGCTTCTGACAATATTGCTTGCGTTGTCACCGGAAAACGGCGTTTTATTACTTTCCCACCGGATCAAATTGCGAACTTATATCCCGGCCCCTTAGCTCCTACACCAGGTGGCCCGGCGATTACTATGGTGGATTTGCACAATCCTGATTATGAAAAATACCCGAAAATTAAACAAGCATTAGCCCACGGACAAGTCGCGGAATTAGAACCGGGCGATGGTATCTATATTCCGAGTATGTGGTGGCATCAAGTCGAGGCGCTAAGCCCATATAATGTGTTAGTCAATTATTGGTGGAGTAATGCGGAAAAGTATATGGGGGCTGCGATGAATGTGTTGTACCACGCGATGCTAAGTCTTCGCGATAAACCGGCACATGAAAAGGCAGGTTGGAAGCATATATTTGATTACTATATTTTTGGTGAGGGTGAGCAACCTACAGCGCATTTACCGCCTGAAGCCCATGGTTTTTTAGCGCCCATGAATGAAATGATGTCACGCCAACTTCGTGCCATGTTAATCAATAAACTAAATCGATAAATGGATCGCAAAGGTGAGCAGAAGGTGAACAGAAAAATCAAAAATGTGGTTATTGCTGGCGGTGGAACCGCTGGTTGGATAGCTGCCGCAGCATTGGCTAAACAGATGCCTTCCGTCATCAATGTGACCTTGGTGGAGTCTGAAGAAATCGGTACCGTTGGCGTCGGTGAGGCAACTATTCCGCCCATGCGAGTATTCAATAAACTGTTGGGCATTGATGAGTCTCAGTTTATGGCAGAAACGTCAGCTACCTTTAAGCTAGGCATTCAATTTGATAATTGGGGTAAGCAAGGAGATAGCTATATTCATTCATTCGGTATGACAGGTAAAGAAAGCTTTATTGCTCCATTTCATCACTTCTGGCTATACGGAAAAGAACAGGGCGTTGCAAAGGACTTTGGTAAATACTGTTTTGAATTGGAAGCTGCTAAGGCCAATAAATTTGCGCTTTCAGATAAGTCATCTATCAATTATGCATACCACTTAGATTCCAGTAAATATGCCGCTTATTTGCGTAAGTTTAGCGAATTTCGAGGAGTGAAAAGGATAGAAGGAAAAATTGCCGCAGTAAATAAAGACCCCAAAAACGGTTTTATCACTAGCTTAAAATTGGATTCAGGACAGTTAGTCGAGGGCGATTTATTTATTGATTGTACCGGCTTTCGAGGTTTGCTAATCGAGCAAGCGTTACATACGGGTTATGAAGATTGGTCGCATTGGTTACCTTGTGATAGTGCGATTGCGGTACAAACTAAGTCGGTAGGGGAAGTATCTCCAATCACTCGTTCTATTGCTCATCACAGTGGCTGGCAATGGCGGATTCCATTACAACATAGGGTTGGAAATGGCATTGTTTATTGCAGCAAGTACATGACTGATGAACAAGCTAAAGAGTATCTCTTATCGAATATTGAGGGCGAGGTTATTACCGAGCCCAGAGTGATAAAATATCGCACAGGTAGGCGTCGTAAACATTGGAATAAAAACTGTCTAGCCCTTGGTTTGGCTAGCGGTTTTGTGGAGCCTTTGGAATCAACCAGTATTCATCTCATTATGATGGGCATTATCCGCTTACTCAGGCTTTTCCCTTGTGGGGAAATATCCGATTCGGTAATTGATGAATACAATCAACAAGCCACCGACGAGATCGAAAAAATCCGTGATTTCATCGTCTTGCACTATCATGTTACTCAACGGCAAGACAGCGAATTTTGGCGACATTGTAAAAGCATGGAGGTGCCAGAGAGTCTGGCTCATCGAATACGGCTGTTTACCGATCACGCCCATGCATTTCAAGCCGATGGTGAATTGTTTAGAGTCGATTCTTGGACACAAGTTATGCTTGGTCAAGGGATTGAGCCGAAACAATACCATCCCAGTGTTCAGGGAATGCCGGTGATGGAGTTAGAAAAGTTCTTATCTTCACTGGAACAATCAATATCTAAGGCGGTTTCCCAATTACCTAGTCATCAACGTTTTATTCAACAATATTGTAGCCCACCCAATTAACGATGATGAGTTTGTAGTAAAAATCAACAAAACAGGTATTGGGGATAGAATAATTCCAGCATTTACATTTTTTTAACGTTAAGCATTGCTTTTTATTGCGAATCCAACTAACCTCTAAATGTAAGCGCTTTCATTTAGGTGGTTTTCGTTATAGTTTTCGCGCTTAACACTTTGTTGACCATCAAAAAGATACCGATTAACCATTAACAGAATTAGTAATTATCAAATCATGAGCAACCTTTCCTTACCATCTTCATCAAAATTACTGGACCATGACTTCGTGTTCGGTGTAGCAACGTCTTCTTTCCAAATTGAAGGAGCAGCGGACAGCAGATTAGAATCAATTTGGGACACTTTTTGTGCTACACCCGGTAAAATCTCCGATGCTTCTAACGGGCTGGTGGCATGTGAGCATGTTAAGTTTTGGCGCGAAGATGTGGAGTTGATTGACTCTTTAGGCGTGGATGCCTATCGATTTTCCATCTCTTGGCCTAGGGTGGTCAAAAAAGACGGTTCTCTAAACGATAAAGGGATGCAGTTTTACATTGATTTGGTGGAAGAGTTAGTTAAGCGCAACATCAAACCCTTTGTCACTTTATATCATTGGGATTTGCCTCAGCACTTAGAAGAAAAGGGTGGTTGGCTGAATCGTGAAACCGCATTTCATTTCGAGCATTACGTGAATTTAGTTGCTAAAGCTTTGGGAGACCGAGTATACGCGTACGCTACCTTAAACGAACCATTTTGTTCAGCTTACCTAGGTTATGAAAATGGTGTGCACGCACCGGGTAAAACGGGACAAGCAAACGGTAGGAAGTCAGCCCATCATTTACTGTTAGCTCACGGTCTTGGCATACGCGCATTGCGTCGAAATTGTCCCGATACTAAGGCTGGAATTGTACTTAATTTCACCCCCTGCTATCCAGAGACTCAGGTGGCTGAAGATATAAAGGCAGCGAAAATAGCCGATGATTATATTAATCAGTGGTACATGCGACCCGTTATGGAAGGGCTCTATCCAGATGTGGTTGAGCTAATTGAACCACAAAACCGACCTGATATTTTACCGGGCGATATGGACTTGATTAGCCAGCGCTTAGATTTCTTAGGAGTAAATTTTTATACCAGACTAAAATATCGCAGCGATGGCAAAGGCTGGTATGAAGAGCTTCAACCTAAAGGTGTAGTCACTACTGACATGGGGTGGGAAGTTTACCCTAAAGCACTTTCTGAGCTCTTAATATCTCTTCATCAACGTTATACACTGCCACCAGTTTACATCACTGAAAATGGTGCGGCGATGCAGGATGAAATTAAACACGGCAGAGTGAATGATCAAGACAGAATTGACTACTTTCAATCACATCTCAATGCTGTTGATGACGCCTCCCAGCAGGGTGTTGATATCGCCGGTTATTTCGCCTGGAGTTTGATGGATAACTTTGAGTGGGCAGAAGGTTACGAGAAGCGGTTTGGTATTGTGTATGTTGACTATCTTACCCAGAGTCGCACTATTAAAGACAGTGGACTTGCCTATAAACAACTGATTACTAGTAGGTAGCAAAGTAAATGATGCAAAGCGAAATAACCAAACTGCCAATAATTGAAAAAGTCGGTTACGCCATGGGGGATGCCGCCGCTAATTTAGTCTGGCGCGGGGCGCTTGCTTATTTAGCTGTTTTTTATACTGATACGTTCGGTTTGACTGCCGCAGCGGCCGCATTGTTGTTCCTCGTGGTCAGACTATCTGATGGTATAACCGATATCATTATGGGGATGATTGCCGATCGCACAGATACTCGGTGGGGCAAGTTCAGACCGTGGATTTTATTTTCTACGCCATTACTTGGCCTATTCATGGTGCTATGTTTTACCACACCAGAATGGTCAGCGAGTAACAAGCTAATCTACGCCTATGTCACTTATATCGGCTTAACACTCTGTTATACCCTCAATAATGTGCCTTATTCGGCTTTAATGGGAGTGATGACCGAATGTGATGTTGAACGGACCAGTTTATCTGCGTATCGCTTCGCCGGCGCATTCTTTGGTGGTTTGGTGGTTATGGGGTTTTTACCGTATTTCGTCGACTTATTTGGCCAAGGTAATGATGTACAGGGTTATCAATCAACGATGTATCTGTTTGCTGGAATATTGGTTGCGTTAATGGTCTTTACGTTTTTATCCACTAAAGAGCGAGTGAAACCTGTAGTCAATAACACCTCAGGGTTGAAAACTGAGCTGTGGGATCTGACTAAAAATCTGCCGTTTATTTTATTACCTTTGATGAGTATTAGTCTGTTTTTCTATTACCGTAACGTATTAACCGGTGTGATATTTGCGGTTGTTATTGTTGGGACTTGGATACTAATAAACCGCTTTCTGGCCAAACCCAGAGAGCAAATTAGCTCGACTCAACAGGATATGATTGACCTGATAACTAATAAACCTTGGTTAATCTTGTTAGGTATGGGCTTTTTAACCATGATGTTTAATGGCATCAAATACGGTGTGATTGCCTATTACTTTAAGTACGTTATTGGTGATGAATTGATGACAGGTCAATTCTTCGTAGCCCTGTTAGTGGTATCTATTTTTGGTGCATTAAGCACATCGTTTCTCGCTCGTGTTTTTGGTCGTAGAGTACTGTTTATTGGTTCATTAGTTATTGGCAGTATACTAACTATTTGCTTTTACTGGGTGCCTGAAGGAAATGTCACCTTAGTGTTTGTGCTAGGTTGTTCCGCAGAATTCTTTGCAGCTATTTTTCCTACTTTGTTCTTTTCGATGTTAGGGGATTCCGCTGATTATTCTGAATGGAAAAACGGACGAAGAGCAACGGGTTTAGTCTATTCTGCAGGTACATTTGTGCAGAAAACTGGCGGAGGGTTCGCAGGAGCATTAGTGCTGGTAGTATTGTCTAGTTATGGCTACGACGGTATGGACCAAACGACAGTTGCAGATAGCTTACCTGGTATTAAATTGTTGATGAGCTGGATACCTGGATTTTTTGGTATAGCTGCTGCAATTTTGATGTTGTTTTATCCCCTTACCGATAAACAACAGAAAAAAATTACTCTAGAACTCAAGGGGCAAAGAGCATTGGCGTAGTTTTTTCTAATCAGTAGTATCCTTGCCTGATTGCCCTAAACTTTACACACATCGGATGTTTTGTAATGCCGCATAATTATTCATTACAAGGTGGCGATTGTATAGTAGGCTAGCTATCCTCTAGTCTCAGGGCGAATATTAGCAAAAATTTATGGCAACGATTTACGAAGTAGCAAAACATGCTGGGGTGTCTTTGGCAACGGTTTCCAGAGTCATGAACGGCAATGTGAAAGTCAGACAAAGCACTAGTGACAAAGTAATGCATGCCATGAAAGAGCTTGGCTATGTGCCAAATAATTTCGCTCGTTCACTCGCATCAAATAAAGCAAATAGCATTGGTCTTTTGGTTTCTAACCTTAATAGCTCATTTTTTGGACAGATGATGAGCGGCGTGGAAACAGAGCTAAGAGCCGCTGGTAAACACGTGATTATTTCTGCCGGTCATGATGAAGAGGCGGAAGAGAAAGACGGTATTGATTTTCTGATCAGTCGTCAATGTGATGCCTTGATTGTGCACTCTGAAGCCATCTCTGATGAATATTTAATTGAGCTAAACAAAAGCAAACTCCCCATTTTAATTATGAACCGCGTCGTCGAAAGCATGCAAGATCAGTGTTTTATTGTTAATAACCAAGCTGGTGGTTATATGGCCGCACAGACTTTGTTGAAAAAAGGACATAGAGACATCGCCTACATTAGCGGTCCTACTTATAAAGAAGATACTAAGCAGCGTTTAATTGGTCACAAAAGAGCGTTGCAAGAGTATGGCGTGGTGTTTAATGAAAAACTCCATTATGTAGGTGATTATCTTGAGACCGGTGGTATCGCAGGGATGAATTATTTACTCAATTCAGGTGAACATTTTAGTGCATTAGCCTGTTCAAATGATGAAATGGCATCCGGTGCAATGAGTTGTGCTAGAGAGCATGGTTTGGTGCTGCCAGAAGATTTATCCGTGATTGGTTTTGATGATGTGTTATTTGCAAAACATATGTTTCCCAAATTAACCACTATTGATAACCCAGTATTAGAAATGGGGAAAATGGCGGCTCAATGGGTTTTGAAATATGTTTATAAAGAGTCAAATAGAGAAATTCAGCGCGTTTTCGAACCCAAACTTATTGAACGTTTATCTGTTATCGAGTTGAATTAGAGAAAGGCCCTTTCTTACTGTTAATGCGGTCAACCCCAGTTATGAGTAGAAAATTAAATGCAGCAATTTGACTTATGCAAATTGCTGCTCATTTTTACTGATCTCAAAATGTTGTTGAGCAGTTTTCGTTCACTTTATAATTTTGGTCCAGAATTAGAAATTTCCTTTCCTTCATCGTTATCAGTAAACTTCACAAAGTTCTTAGTGAACAAAGTTGCTAAATTAGTGGCCTTTTCAGTCCATTGTTCGGCTTGTTCATAAGTGTCACGAGGATCCAAAATATTGTCTTCAACATCATGTAAGTGTTTAGGTACCGACAAATTAAAGATTGGAAGTGTGTTCATTTCCGCTTGATTAATTGAACCGTCTAAAATGGCATCTATAATCGCGCGAGTAGCTTTAATGGAAATACGTTTTCCCGTGCCGTTCCAGCCAGTATTTACCAAGTATGCTTCGGCACCCACTGCGTGCATTCGTTTACGCAAAACTGCTGCGTATTTTGTTGGATGAAGACTTAAGAAAGCCGCACCAAAACAGCTCGAAAACGTTGGTGTCGGCTCTGTAATTCCTCGTTCTGTACCTGCTAATTTGGCTGTAAATCCAGACAAAAAGTAGTACTCAGCTTGTTGAGGGGTTAACTTAGCAACAGGAGGAAGCACACCAAAAGCATCAGCGGTTAAGAAGATAACTTTAGTTGCATGACCGGCTTTAGAAATAGGTTGGACAATGTTTTCTATGTGATCAATGGGATAAGAGACTCGGGTATTTTCAGTTTTTGAGTTATCGTCAAAATCGATTTTGCCATTACTGTCTACAGACACATTTTCCAACAACGCATTACGACGTATTGCAGCATAGATTTCCGGCTCTTGTTCTTTGCTCAAATTAATCGTTTTCGCATAACAACCACCTTCAAAATTGAAGATACCGTTGTCATCCCAACCATGTTCGTCATCGCCAATGAGTTTTCTGTGTGGATCTGTCGATAGTGTGGTTTTTCCTGTACCTGATAAACCGAAGAAAATTGCCACATCGTCATCTTTACCCACATTCGCGCTGCAATGCATGGAAGCAATACCTTTGAGCGGCAAAAAGTAATTCATCATTGAGAACATACCTTTTTTCATTTCGCCGCCGTACCATGTACCGCCGATAATTTGGACTTTTTCAGTGAGGTTAAAGGCGACAAAATTCTCTGAATTTAAGCCGTGTTCCTGCCACTTTTTATTCACCGTTTTAGAACCGTTCAGAACTAGAAAGTCAGGTTCAAAACCTTCAAGTTCTTGTTCTGTTGGACGTATAAACATATTCTTCACAAAGTGTGCTTGCCATGCCACTTCGGTCACAAACCGCACTTTCAAACGGGTATCTGCATTTGCACCACAAAAGGTATCCACAACAAACAGTCTTTTACTGCTTAACTGTTGAGTAACCGTTTGTTTTAGCTCTTGCCATACTTCAGTGCTAATCGGTTTGTTATCATTTGTGCCTTGATCAGACCACCATACCGTATCTTTAGTGGTGTCATCGCGAACGATGTATTTATCTTTTGGTGAGCGACCGGTAAATATACCAGTGTCGACAGACACTGCACCGAGTTCTGTTTCAATACCTTTTTCATAACCAACTAAATCACTTTTTGTCTCTTCTTCAAACAGAAACTCATAGGATGGATTATGAATAATTTCCGTGGCATCAAGAATGCCGTTGTTGTCTAAATATTTGGTTAGTTTTTCAGTATTCATGAACTATTTTTCCGTAGGGTTTTATATTTTTATTATTATTTTTGTATTTAAGCTAACTTTGTTATTAAAGTTAGACTCCCTAACACTAATGGGTCTGAAAAGGAAAAACTAGATCAACTTACTACTCATTCAAAAAAAAAAGCGATAAGTTATAACAATTCATCGAATTCTAAGCATGTAAGCGTTTTCAAAAGCTGTTCGCTGGCTGAGACTAAGAAATCTCTGTAATGTTTAACTTCCCCATCCCCTTATTTATGCGCCTAGGAGTGATTAAATGGCCGAGTCTGTAGAGTGTATTGTTGTCGGCGCTGGCGTCGTTGGCTTAGCTGTTGCACGAGAAATGGCTCAAAAAGGTGTGGAAACTATTGTCATTGAAAGTCAATCTCAAATCGGCACAGGAATTAGCTCTCGCAATAGCGAAGTAATACATGCTGGTATTTATTATCAGCCTAATTCTCTTAAAGCTCGGCTTTGTGTTCAGGGGAATAAAATGCTTTATGCGTATTGCGAGGAACGCAATATTGCCTATAAAAGATGTGGCAAACTGATTGTCGCTACATCTGAACTTCAGTTGCAAAAGCTAACTGAAATTCAACAAAACGCACGTGCCAATAATGTGTCAGATCTTGAATTTTACAGCAGACAAAAAGCCTTAGCTTTAGAGCCTGAACTTGCCTGTTACGGTGCATTGTTTTCGCCTTCAACGGGCATTATAGACAGTCATGGATTTATGTTAAATTTACAAGGTGACTTGGAAAGTGCTGGTGGCGCGGTAGCACTAGGGGCGGAATTGGGTTCAGCTAAATGTACTGACAATTCAATTCTACTGGATATTGGTGGCGACCAAAACATACAAATTAACGCAAAGTACTTAATTAATTGCGCAGGTTTACACGCCCAGAAAATTGCTAGATGTTTTGAGGGTTTACCGCAAAGTAGCGTGCCTGCTATTCATTATGCAAAAGGAAACTATTACGCCTTGTCTGGCAAAGCGCCGTTTAGCCACCTTATTTATCCTGTTCCTGAAAGTGCTGGTTTAGGAGTGCATTCCACATTAGATTTAGGTAATTCAGTCCGTTTTGGTCCTGATGTCGAGTGGGTCAATGAATTGGATTACAAGGTCGATCCTGCTAGAGCCGATGGGTTTTATCAGCAAATTAGAAAATACTGGCCTAACCTTAAAGACGGTTCTCTAGCGCCTTCATATGCTGGAATTCGTCCTAAACTCCATGGGAAAGGTGAAGAGGCAAGAGATTTTATGATTCAGACTGAATCACAACATGGTATTGCAGGTTTAGTTAATCTGTACGGTATAGAATCACCGGGGCTGACCGCGTCGATGGCCATTGCTGCGCTGGTAGTAGATGGCGTATTAGCGAAAAACCTGTAGCCCCTCTAAGCAGTCACTTAATAAAGTATGGCTTGCCATTTTCATTTCACTTTGCATATTTATATTTCAAAGTTTTTTCCTAATTAACGGGACAATCATACTAAATTTAACCACGCCTTAATCTTCTGTTTTTCTCTAATATTTTGTTTTTATTGGTTATTTTTAATTAATTTGAATGCCGTGTGCAGTTTTGATTTTAGTCAATGTAGCACCTGGTTATACAACGTATATTGAAATAACTGATTGAGGTTATTTGGTTGTTACATCCTTCATCTTACCTCATGAAAAAAAGGGTTATCCATTGTTAAATTAGAATTGATAACGAAATCCTTATTTATTGATACAGGTGAAATTTGAATATGCTCAAAATACGTTACTTTTTGATAGCGATATCAAGCATGGTTTTTGTCACGCAAACCTTTGCCGCTGATGCGTTAATATCGGTGGGTAAAACGAAATCGATGATTTGCGCTAGTTGCCATGGTAGTGCTGGTATCAGCCTCAGTCCTATTTGGCCAAATTTGGCTGGGCAAAAATCCGCTTATCTAGAAAAGCAACTTAAAGCATTCCGTAATGGTGAGCGTAAAGAACCGACGATGGCGGCAATGGCTAAAGGATTAAGCGACAAAGATATTAAAGCATTAGCAGCTTATTACGCGTCTTTAAAATAAAACCATAACAACTTGGCTTCAGATTTTTCGCTTTGCAGTGAAATTGTCCTTTTATATCAATGTTTTTAGAACTTAAGTAATTAAAACTCATCATTATTTTAGCTCATGAGTAGAATTTCTTGATATAAAAGGTATAAAGCTATAACATATGTTCATTAGGGCATTTGGCCTACCCTTTATTACAGGATTATTATTTATGTCATCAGGAAATTCATACCCACTTGAAGACCTCAAAGTCGTAGAGTTTACACATATGGTTATGGGGCCTGCTACTGGTGTGGTACTAGCAGATTTAGGTGCAGTGGTGACAAAAATAGAGCCTATTGAAGGTGATAAAACGCGCCGCCTAAAAGGTTCGGGTGCTGGTTACTTTCCCATGTATAACCGCAATAAGCGCAGTGTGTGTATAGATCTCAAATCAGCAGAAGGTAAAGAGGTTGCGTTAAACTTAATTCGCGAAGCGGATGTGTTGATTGAAAACTTCAGACCTGGTGCGATGGAAAAGCTTGGGTTTGGTTATGCAGCAATGAGTCAACTGAATCCAAGACTTATTTATTGTTCATTAAAAGGCTTTTTAACCGGCCCATATGAAAATCGTACTGCGTTGGATGAAGTGACGCAAATGATGGGTGGACTGGCTTATATGACAGGTCTTCCTGACAAGCCTATGCGGGCTGGCTCTTCTGTTATTGATATCACTGGCGGTATGTTTGGTGTTATCGGCATTCTTTCTGCTTTGCATGAACGCCATACGAGCGGTAAAGGTCGTCACGTTACTAGTTCATTATTTGAGACTACCGCATATTTTGTTGGTCAGCATATGGCCCAAGAAGTGGTGCTAGGTGAAGCTCCCCCTCCTATGTCTGTGCGCAGAAGTGCTTGGTCAATCTACGAAATTTTCAATTGTAAAAATGACGAACGTGTTTTTGTTGGGGTTGTCAGTGACACTTTGTGGAAACACTTTTGTAAAGAATTTGAACTACACGAATTTGCAGCAGACAGCAGCCTAGATAAAAACAATGATAGGGTGAAGCAGAAAGATAGAATTATTCCGGTAATCAAGGAATTGTTTAGTGGCTTAGATAAGCAAACCCTGATGGACCGTCTAGAGCGTGCGGGTATTCCCTTTGCGCCAATCAATACTCCCTCTGATTTGTTTAATGATCCGCACCTTAATAGTGGTGGATTACTACCGGTTACAACACCCCAAGGTATCGCTAACCTGCCTTCTTTACCGATTGAATTAGATGGTAAACGTACTGTTCTACATCATGATTTACCAAAAGAAGGCGAAGATACCATTCGGGTGCTTAAAGACGCCGGATACAGTGATAAACAAATAGCAGAATTAATTGATTTAAAAGTAGTAAAAGCCCTTACCACTGATTAATAAAAGTTTTCAACCTACTCCGAAATGTGGTTGTTTTAAAGGGCGTTTTAGCCCTTTTTTTTACTCTTTTTGGTTTTATGCAAACACTCTTAAGTTAGTGCTTAGTGGAGATGTTCAAGATTCATTTTTTGTGAATCATAAGAGTGTTTAAGGGTACATAAAAGTATCAATACTTACGCATAAAAGATATGCTGATATATCATTTGGTTGTGACCGAAAACGAGTCACACCCTGAGTTAGAATCAAACATATAGTTAAGTTTAGGCAAATAGGAGCGACTATGGAATTATCTGAAAAAACGGCCCGTCAGATTTTTGCGGAGGTTCAGGCTAATCCAGCCCGAAAGCGTTTTGGTTTTGGAAATAAGGCTATTTTGGTCAATATAGATTTGCAAAAGGCCTACACTCGAACCGATCTTTTTAAAACTGCCTACGAGACAGACCCGCGACAGCTTGAATATGTCAATAAACTTGCGGAAAAATTCCGTGCATTGGGTTGGCCTGTTGTTTGGACTAATGTGGCATATATGGATTCTGGTGAAGATGCTGGTATCTGGGGAACCCGCACAGATACTCCCGATAGTTTACAGAATATTAAATTTGATAGTGAGCGCTCAGAGCTTGATGACCGTTTGCAAGTCGACCGTAAAAAAGATGTTTTTTACTGTAAAAAAATGCCTTCTCCGTTTTTTGAAACTCAACTGCAAAGCCTATGCGTATGGCACCAAGTGGATACCGTTATATTAACCGGTGGTTCAACTTCTGGTTGCATCAGAGCCGCTGCGGTAGATAGTTTGTCACGCGGATATCGCACTATAGTGCCGATCGAGTGTGTTGCTGACAAACATGAAAGCTATCACTTCGCTAACCTTACCGATTTATCATTGAAATATGCTGATGTATTAGCCGTACAAGAAGTATATGACTGGTTAGAAAAATAGTAGAAGGAGTTTTTTTAATGCATACAGATCCCGGTTACTATGATTATTGGCCTTATCACAAACGTCCTAAAATCACTTGGCCAAATGGCGCTAAAGTCGCATTTTGGGTAGCACCCAATATTGAGTTTTATGAGCTAGATCCACCTGCAAATCCATCTCGTAAGGCTTGGCCGCAACCTTATCCTGCCATTGCCGGATATGGTATTCGTGATTACGGTAATCGTGTGGGTCATATGCGTCAAATGCAGCTTCTGGATAAATATGGTGTGCGCGGATCCATATCATTATCTACCGCATTATGTGATCACCATCCTGAGATTATTAGCCTGTGTAAAGAACGGGACTGGGAGTTTTTCAGTCATGGTATCTATAACACTCGTTATACTTATGGAATGAGCGTGGAGCAGGAACGAGAAATGATCCGCGACTCAATTGAAACCATCTATAAACATACCGGACAGAAATGTGCTGGTTACTTAGCCCCAGCACTATCGCACAGTGACCATACTATTGACTTGTTTGCCGAAGTGGGAACGGAATTATTTGGCGATGATGCCGGCTTTTACACTTGTGATTTATTTCATGATGATCAACCAACTCCTATCCATACTCGTTCTGGTAAAAAGTTTGTGTCAATTCCCTATTCATTAGAGATGAATGACACCATTGCTTACGTATCTAATAAAGTTACACCTCGTCAATATGGAAAAATGCTCAAAGCAAATTTTGACCGTTTGTACCAAGAAGGCGAAGAGAGTGGAACCATCATGTGTATTCCAACTCACAACTATCAAGTGAGTTGCCCACATCGTCTAAAAGCCTACGAAGAAGCCTTGGAATACATCACCGGACACAGTGATGTTTGGGTAGCTACTGGGCGCGAAATAGCAAGTTATTACATGCAGCATTGTTATGACGATAGTGTCGCTGATATAGCTGCCAAGCAAGGAGGGAAATAATCATGAGTCTAGATGATTCTTATCTTCAATATCCCAAACGACATTACGGAATGGACCACGATTTATATGATTGGTCGATGCTGACAGAGCGTAAACCTATTGTCTGGCCAAATAACAAAAAACTAGCGCTTTGGGTAAATATCAACGTCCAGTTTTTTCCTTTGAACCAGGGTGCAAACCCAGTTGCCGTGCCTGGTGGTATGAAAATGCCTTATCCAGATTTACGCCACTTTAGTTTGCGTGATTACGGTAATCGCGTCGGTATATTTCGAATCTTCAAAGCATTAGATAAATTTAATATCAAACCAACTATCGCGATTAATGGCGCCATGGTTGAACGCGCACCTTATTTGATGGATGTCATTAAAGAGCGAGGTAATGAAGTCATTGCCCATGGTTGGCAGATGGACATGTTGCATCATGGCGAAGTTTCGCCAAACGATGAAGCAAGTTGGGTTGCTAAAAGTGTGCAAACTTTACGTGAGCGCTTTGAGCAGCCGGTGAAAGGCTGGTTAAGTCCTGGTCGCTTGCAATCAGAAAATACCCCTGAGTTATTGCAGCAAAATGGTATCGACTACATGTGCGATTGGGTTAACGATGAGTTGCCCTATGCCTTTAGAACTGAAACTGGTCAACTCAGCAACATGCCTTTATCTAATGAACTGGATGATTTTTTTATTTTGCAAAACAATCTGCACAGTGAAGATAGCTATGTTGAGCAAATTCAAGATGCATGTGACCTGTTGTTAAGTGAAGCCGAAACACAAGGTGGGCGTCTATTAGCATTGAATATACATCCATGGATGTTGGGTCAACCCCACCGTATTGCTTGCTTCGAGAAAGTACTTGAATACATCAGTAGTAAAGATGGAGTTTGGAGTGCTAGCGCGAGTGATATTTACCAGAGCTGGCAAGCACAGCAATAATTTGTAGGGGCGTTAGAACCCTCCTTATCCTTGAGACAAGAGATAATAATGTCCAAAACACTTTTTCAGAAGATATGGGATGCTCATCAGGTTAAACAATTACCTGATGGGACTTACTTAGTTTACATTGACCGAGTCTTTTTACACGAAAGAACAGGTTCTATTGCGTTGCAAAGTTTGGCCGAAACTGGACGAAAAGTTCGTCATCCAGACCAAGTTTTTTGCACCATGGATCATATTGTCGATACATTTCCAGGTCGTGGTGATGAAACTGTCATGCCTTCAGGGAAAGACTTTATTCAAGCTACACGTAAAGAAGCCAAAGCCGCGGGCATTACCTTATTTGACATAGGTGATGAACGACAAGGTATCGCCCATGTCATTAGTCCAGAATTGGGTATCGTACAACCAGGTTTAACCCTAGTTTGCCCGGATAGTCACACCTGTACTCAAGGTGCTTTAGGTGCGGCTGCTTGGGGGATTGGTTCTTCTGAAGCTGAACATGCAATGGCGACTCAAACTCTACGTATTAATAAACCCAAATTGATGCGGGTTTGGTTTGAAGGCGAACTGAATTCAAGTGTCACAGCCAAAGATATGATTCTCCACCTTATCAGTAAATTTGGTGCCCACGGTGGCGCTGGTCATGCAATAGAATTTGCTGGTCCTGCAGTAGAAGCCCTGTCGATAGAAGCGAGAATGACTCTATGTAATATGGCTGTAGAGTTTGCGGCATTTACAGGTTTAGTAGCACCGGATCAAAAAACCATCGACTATTTACAAGGTCGCCCTTATGCGCCTAAAGGCGAGCAATGGGACACTGCTGTAGAATATTGGCATAATCTGCGCACCGATGAGGATGCCTTGTTCGATACTGAAATTAAAATAGACGTTGCAGATATTGAACCTACCATCACTTGGGGTACAAGCCCACAACATGCTTGTGGTATCAGCCAAACCGTTCCTGAATTAAATACCTTAGCTTCTGAAGATGCACGCACAGCGGCAACACGTGCTCTAGCTTATCAAGACTTAAAGTCAGGCGATAAGTTGCTCGGCCTCAAGATAGATTGCGCATTTATCGGTTCATGTACCAATTCGCGAATTGAAGATCTTCGTAAAGCTGCAGCTATTTTAGCAGGTAAAAAAGTGGCTACTCATGTGAAAGCCATTTGTGTTCCCGGTTCGCAGCAAGTAAAAGCGGCTGCCGAGCGTGAAGGTTTACATCAGGTTTTCTTAGATGCAGGTTTTGAGTGGAGAGAAAGTGGATGTTCCATGTGCTTCTATGCTGGGGGGGAGCACTTTGGTAAACAACAACGGGTTTTATCTACGAGTAATCGTAATTTTGAATCTCGCCAAGGTCCAGAGACTCGTACCCATTTAGCCAGTCCAGAAACCGTGGCCGCCAGTGCCATATACGGTTGTATTACCGATCCGCGTGCGGTTCCAAGGAGTGATCGATGAAAGCATTTACAACTCACTGTGGTATTGCCGCGCCATTATTAAGAATCAATATTGATACTGATGCCATTATTCCGAGTAGGGAAATGCGTCGAGTATCTAAAAAGGGCTTGGGTGAGGGGCTATTTGCTTCTTGGCGTTATGTGATGCCCGATTCTCGCGAACTCAACCCCGACTTCATCTTAAATAAACCAGAATACGCTAATACCACAGTGTTGCTAGCGGGTAACAATTTTGGCTGTGGTTCATCACGTGAACATGCGGTTTGGGCTTTGGCTGAATATGGTATACGGGCCATTATTGCTCCTAGCTTTGGCGCTATTTTTTACCAGAATTGTATGCGCAACGGCATACTACCTGTTGTGCTTAGTAACGAAGCTGTCATGCAGTTATCTGCTGAAACTCAACAAGATCCGCAACATTTAAAGCTTAAAATAGATTTGCAGGAGCAAAAAGTTGAAAGCCCCCAAGGTCTAAAATTTGAATTTGATATAGAGACGGGTAGCAAAGAAATGCTGCTAAATGGTTTAGACAGTATTGGTGTCACTCTGCAACATGAAAAAGAAATTAGTGCATTTGAGCAGCAAGTACGCAAACAACATAGTTGGTTGTATTTGCAAAATTAGATGGGGTTAAGAGCAGGTAAGTCGCTTTAACTAAAAAAGTCAATCAACCTTAGTTGATTGACTTTTTTATTGCACTAGCGCTTTTATGCGGTCAAAGATTGCAGGTAAGTTATGATATCTGCCTCACTAACAACATCGCCATATTTTGCGTTCATGTCAAACAAGTTAGCCTTGTGTGGATCTTCATGACGATCACCACAAGCTTCTTCTACTATTATCGGTATAAAGCCATGTGAACAAGCATCAACACAACTAGCACGTACGCAACCACTGGTTGTTAAGCCTGTTAATATCACGCTGTCTGCACCATAAGCCGCTAAGGTAGAACTTAAGGATGTACCAAAAAAAGCACTTGGGTATTGTTTGGATATAACCAACTCGTCTTCGGTAGGTTTCAATGTTCCTGCCCAAGCACCCATAGGCGAACCTTCTGTTAAATATCGTAAAGGTTTAGCTTTCTTAAAAAAGGCTCCGCCGTTTACCCCAGATTTATGATAAACAACGTTTGTATAGATAACTAAAATGCCGGCTTTTCGAGCGGCTTCTAGAACCCGTTGCGCGGATGCTAACGCATCTTCAACATCGGCATACAGTTCGCAAGATTTATCATAATAGGCTTCTACAAAGTCAATCAGCAGTAACGCTGGTTTTTTACCATAGCCTACTTTGTTGCCGTATACATTTGCGTAATTTTGATCAATATCTTCACTAATAGTCATGTAATTACTCTTTCTCTACCTTGTTTATTTTGTCCATTTCTTTTCAAAAGCCCATACATCTTCGAATCCTATTAAAGAACAGAATTCGCTGAAGTCGTTGATTGGCACGCCTTCTGGTTCAGCGCTACCTTGTTCTTTCATTGCAATCAGCGATTTTTCTACTGCATTGGCTGCCGCTAAACTGGTTAATGAAGGGGCGATAGCAATGGCATATCCCACCTCTTTCATTTCTTCAACGGTCAAAATAGGCGTGAAGCCACCATTTGACATATTTGCAAACATTGGACCGCCAACTTCTTTACAAGCTCTACGCATTTCTTCTTTGGTTTCCAATGCTTCAACAAAAAGGACGTCTGCACCAGCCTCGTAATAGGCTTGAGCTCTGGCGATAGCAGCGTCTAGACCTTCGGCTTGACGGGCGTCTGTTCGAGCTATGATTAACATGTTTCTGTCAGTACGAGCGTCAACAGCAACCTTTATTTTTTCGACCATGTCAGCGCAAGGAACCACTTTGCGATTAGGCGTGTGACCGCATTTTTTTGGAAACTCTTGGTCTTCGATTTGGATGGCAGAAACGCCCGCTTCTTCGTAACCACGGACAGTGTGATGTACGTTTAATAATCCGCCAAAACCTGTGTCTGCATCGGCCATTACCGCTGCATTACTGGTTTTAACAAGAGTACGCATACGGTCAACCATCTGAGTGTAACTTACTATTCCAGCGTCGGCTATGCCATAAGCTGAAGCTGTTAACCAGTAGCCAGTGCCATAAACTACTTCAAATCCAACCTTGTTCGCAACTACCGCTGTGATCATGTCTTGAATTCCAGGGGCAAATATAAATTCACCTTTGTCTAATTTTTCTCTCAGTATTGGACTAGCCATTTTTTAACTTTTCTCCATTAATATTTAATAAAATCTCGAACTAAAACAACGTTGCTGTTTATTGCATTTTCAATAGGCCGATTCGTATATGTCGAGGGCATTTTCGCGAGTCACCTCGCGGGGATTATTAACTAGTAGTCTTTGCTGTTGCATCGCTTCGTCGGCCAACATTCCTAGGTCTTCACGGGGAACATTTAATGCCTGTAAACTTTTGGGCAAGCTAACGTCAGTAATTAAATTGTCGATGACATTAATGAATGCATCACAGCCTTTTTGACCGGTTTGATGATTTTGCCCCGAGGTGACACTAGGCAGCAGTTCAGCATACAAATCGGCCGCTACAGGTGCGTTAAAACGTAACACGTGGGGTAAAACCAATGAGTTACTCAGGCCATGGGGAATATGGTAATTACCGCCTAATGGGTAGGCTAGGGCATGGACCGCTGCCACTGGTGAGTTGGCAAAAGCTTGTCCTGCCATTAGTGCGCCTAGCAGCATGTTTGAACGAGCTTCTAGGTTACTGCCATTATTCACTGCTTCTAACAAGTTTTGCGACATTAGGCGCAACGCTTCTTTTGCTAACATGTCTGAATAAGGGTTTTTCTTAATTTTTCCGGTAAAAGCTTCTATTGCATGCACCATGGCATCGATACCAGTAGCAGCTGTAATTGCCGGTGGAAGCCCTACTGTTAAGGTGGCATCCAAAATCGCTATGTCAGGTAATAAAGAGGGCGAAACGACACCGGATTTTGTGGTTTCTCCGGTAGTTATAATTGAGATGGGAGTAACTTCCGATCCTGTCCCAGCAGTAGTAGGAAGTAAAATTAGCGGTAAACGTTTATCTCTAATTTTGTCCAACCCGTACATATCCTTCAAAGGCTGCTTCGAGTTTACCAACACAGCAAGTAGTTTAGCGACGTCTAAACTGCTACCTCCACCAAAGCCTATTACCCCGTCTACATGAAGTTGTTTTGCAAATTCTGCAGCAGACAATACCAATGATTCTGGTGGATCTGCCTGAATATCACTATAAATTACGGCGGTGATTCCGGCTTTGTTTAAAGGCGCGGTTATATGGGTAACTAGGCCCGCTTTTACCAATCCAGGATCGGTGACGATAAGAGGCTGTTTAATGCCAAGGGCGCGACAATGCTCAGCGATTTGCTCAATAGCTCCAATGTTACAAATAATCTTATTTGCGGTAATAAACTCGACGGTACTCGTCATGGGTGACTCCTTTATTACTGTAATGTTAATGCACCGCCTGTTAACTCCATGGTTTTAAGCTGCGCTGTTTAACTTACTGTCTATATCTTGCGCCCTATCGATTTGTGGGCTGTTGATGATTGGTAGTGATTAAAAAAATTATCTAACTAACACTGATCTGAGTGAGAAGACCAATTTGTCGGTAGTCGAGAATCAAACACATCTAAAGACGGAAACTAACCTGATTTTGCCAAACTACAACTTTGTTTACGCAACTGATGGAATGCTTCACTTACTACTTATATTTTCACAACGCTGGTGAACAGAACTCCCCCTTAACTATTTTGCATGCTTTAGTTAAATCAGCCATGACAAATGTCAAAGACAAGAAATCGGACAAACACAATGTGTTGGTTCGCTGATGAATTGACCAATTTTGCTGTGTAATTGCCCATATCCCTCCTGAGCTTAATCCGCTTGTTAATAATACGTACTCAGAATAAGTTACCAAAATAGGTAAACGCTATGCATCATTATGTACCAAATAAACTAAATTTAATACTAATGATATATCATTTGTTCATTATCTGAACTAAAACTGCCAAATAAGTCTTTGAAAAATATTGATAAATATCAAAAATCAGGATTTTGGTATGCTGTTTGCTTTAAAAGTTGCTGATCAAAAATGCAGCTAAGTACTTGCTAGTAATCAAAATTCATGTAATTATCTTGTTAAAAAGGAATAATGATATGTCAACAATATTTATACCTAAACATATACGTCCTACTTATACCAATACAGTGCTTAACGATTGCCTGTTATTTCATGGCATGACACCTAATGAATTGGACCGTTTGGATTCCTATGCTGAACAATCCAAGTGCGATGAAGGTGAGTATTTATTTCGCCAAGATACGCCTGCTGATTTTGTTTATAACGTGATCTCCGGAACTGTAGCGATTGAGCGAATCTTCAGTAATGGCAGACGACAAATCATTGGTTTTTTATTTCCCGGTGATTTCATTGGATTAACCCATTCAATAAATTATGATTGTGCGGTTCGCTGCTTAACCAAAGTTGAACTATACAAATTCAGTCGCAAAAAACTAAATAGCCTTAGTGAAGAAGGCGGTCACCTTAAGCAAAATATGGAACAGATTAAATCGGCCATATTTTCTAGAGTGATGGAACAACTTTATGTTTTAGGTCAGAAAAAAGCGCTAGAACGATTATGTTTCTTGTTCATGCAATTATTAGAACGATTACCCGGTGCCCGTGTTGATCGCATTGAATTGTATATGTCCCGTCAAGATATGGCTGACTATTTGGGGTTAACCATAGAAACGGTGAGTCGTTGTTTGGCTAAGTTAAAATCCGACGGTTTGGTCGCTTTCCCCAAACTAAATCACCTACAAATTTTGAATTTACCTGCGTTAAGCGAATTGGCTGAATGCTAGTTCATTAAATGTGACTGTCATTTTGGGCAAGGACACGCCCAGCGCTCTTTTAAAATCATCAAAAACTCCTGTCTAATTCGATTTAATCTTTTTCTTTTTGTATTGACAAATATCAATGCTAGTCGCAAAACCCTGGGATAGGCTCAATCTAACTATGTTGAAAAACCAATTAGCACGCTCCAATCATATATAGGATATTTGATATGAAGTTGAACCGAAGACGATTTCTCCAATCCACTGCCACATTGGCTGGAGCCGCGATGTTTCCGCCGCTTTCATGGGGAAATGGAAAAACCGATGTTATAATCATTGGAGCAGGTTTATCAGGTTTGAATTCTGCCCATTTGTTAGAGCAAGCGGGACTATCCGTTACTGTTTTAGAAGGCCGGGATAGAATTGGTGGTCGCTTATTCACCTTAGATGATGTGCCGGGCAAACCAGAGGCTGGTGGTCAAACAATTGGTTCTAATTATGGACGTACTTTATACACGGCTTTGCGTCTAGGCGTTCCATTAAATCAAGTCGACTTTATGTTAGGCAACGAGCCTATAAGACAAACTTTCTTTGTCAAAGGTCAAAGAGTCTTGCCAACTGATTGGCCAACCTCAAAATATAATCCTTTTCCCGAAAAGTACCGTTCATTACCGCCAGATAGAGCGTTGTTAACTGTATTGGGAAGACCGCCTTTAAGTTCTCCTGATGATTGGCTCAAAAAAGCTAATTTTGGATTGGATGTTCCGGTGGCTAACCTATTAGCTGAAAAAGGTTTTTCTCCCGAAGCCATTGATATTATCGGACGCACTAATAACTACGGCCGTACCTTAGAAGATACTTCATTACTATTTCAACATCGGACTAACAGATTACTGTATCAATCAATGCAAACTCCCGGTGGTGTGAGAATGGTTGCAAATGGCAATCAGCGTTTACCTGAAGCTATGGCGAAAGCAATTAAAGCTCCAGTTTTAAAGAATAAAGTGGTTACATCGATTGTTCAAAAAGGCAATAAAATGCATGTGACTTGTGCCGATGGCTCCCAACATCAAGCAAGTTATGTGATTAGCTCTTTACCGTTTTCTACATTGCGAGACGTATCTATTCCTGGTCTACCAGCCCTGCAAAATGAAGCAATTAATAAGCTTGTTTACAGTCAGGTGTATCAAGCCTATTTCGAAGTTGAAAAACCGTTCTGGGAAGGCTCAGGCATATTACCAAATGTATGGGCTGACACTGTCATTGAGCGTGTTATGGCAACCGACCCTAGTCAGGTGGGGCGTATCACCAACCTTACGGTTTGGATAAATGGTCAATCCGTTGAGGCCTTAGACAAAATGTCGATTTCCGAAGCCAGCGCATTAATCCAAAAAGAATTTTACAGAGCATTACCTGAGGCAAAAGGATCAGTGCGGTTCGTTAAAGTGAATTCTTGGCAGCAACAGCCTATGTCAAAAGGTTCTTTTGCCGTTTGGCATCCTGGTCAGGTTAGTCGTTATAGCGAATCTATGGCTAAACCGGCTGGCAACCTCCACTTTGCAGGCGAGCATACTGCTCAGTGGTCATCAGGTATGGAAGGTGCGCTTGAATCAAGTGAGCGCGTCACGCAGGAGATTTTATCTCGTTTGGTATAAACCAATTTCGATTTTTAGAAAATAATGAATACCGAATGAGTAAATGTTGGAGTTTGATATGCAGATAAAATTTAAAGTCATCCTAGTGTTATTGATTGCGTTAGTCCCCTCTTTAGACGCCTTAGCTGGTGATGTCGAAGCTGGAAAAAAGCTCGCAATTAAAGATGGGTGTGTTGGTTGTCATGGCAGTGCTGGTATTAGTTATGGCCCTATTTGGCCGAATTTAGCAGGTCAGCACGGTCCATATATAGAAAATCAACTAAAACTTTTTCGTAGTGGTGAACGTAAAGATCCGATGATGAACTTGTTAGCAAAGCCGTTAAATGACAAAGAAATAACGGATCTAGCAGCGTACTTTGCATCACTTTAGTTTATTACTTGATTTTATCAGTTTGGTCATTTGATGCTTAACAGACTTTTATTTGTCTAACTCGATTGGAACAAGTGTGCGTCATCTTAAAGTTGGGTCAATTTACAATAAATTTTCAATCACGGCATTTGCTTTGATACCAATATATTTAAACATTAGACATGTGGAAGAAAAATTATGTCATCGAATTTACTGAATACATTTCAACAGAATGAACATCCAATGCTGGTTGTTGGTGATGCCGACGATCGTGCTCGTCAAGAGTTTGTGAAAAGTTTAAAGGGGTATATCCAGCAAGACATATTACCTTTGGTACAAAATACCTATCAAACTCGCGCTATCGCAAAGTTTAACAAAACCCATAAGCGTGATCCTCAAGATTTCAAAGAAGCAAGACAAGCTTTCTCCGATGACCCCATTTTTAAAACCTATTTAAGCGTGAATCGCTCCAGTCAAGAATTACAGTGGTTTTCAGTAATTGATGGCATTGAACAGAGAATGGATGACTTAGAAGAGAAAGCGAAAAATTTACCCAAAGCGGGCGGTTCGTTAAAAATTGATGAAGGTTTCGTTGTTCCTAAATATATTTCTGAATTGGATATTCATTGTATGCCTGGGGGATATTGTGGACCTAAAGATGTAAGCAAGTTATATAGTGGCGCACTGTATGACAGAGGCGTTTATATTTACGCCCTAGGTTATATGGGCCCAAACAATGACGACATGGGAAGGTCGGTTTGTAACTATATAAAGCGTAATTATCCAGACTTTAACCCCACAAGTATTTTGGATATGGGCTGCACAATTGGTCACTCAACATTACCTTTTGCTGAATTATTTCCAGAGGCTGAAGTACACGCTATTGATGTATCTGAAGCCTGTGTCACCTACGGCCATTACCGTGCTGAAGGGTTAGGATTGCCGGTTCATTTTAAGCTTGCTAATGCTGAAAAAACCGATTATCCAGATGAGAGTTTTGACTTGATTGTCTCTCACATTTTACTGCATGAAACTTCCAAAAATGCCATGCCTAAGATATTCAAAGAATGTATGCGTTTGCTTAAGCCTGGTGGAATTATGATCCACGCTGATTTACCGCCATTTGATGATATGGACGTTTACACTCAACTTATCTTAGATAACGAAACTTGGTACAACAACGAGCCGTTTTGGACGGCTATGCGAAATACCGATCAAATTGCTACAGCAGTTGAAGCTGGATTTAAGCGAGAAGACATTAAGTTTGATACAGCACCAATGGCTATTATGGAATTAATGGCGCAAAGTGAGTCCTATTCTGAAGAAAAAGCGCAGGAGCTGGCGGATCGAGAGTTTACGGCTGGAGAGTATGCACCTGGTGGTGGTTGGGAAGTGTTGATAGCGCAAAAAGCTGTCTAACGTTAACTCTACACACGACCCAATAATAAAGTCTAAAAGGTGAAAACATGAATCAAAATAAAATTATTAAAGGCAAACGCCCAAATTTTTACGCAGCTCCAGAATCTGACTATTTAATGCATATGGTGATGGTTCTTGCACAAGAACTTTCAGCTACAAGAGATCGTCTTGATACCTTGGAAAAGCTAGCCATAGAAAAGAACCAGATTAGTGCTGATGATGTTGAGAAATACACGCCAGATCAAGCCACACTTGAACAGCGTGAAGCTAGGCGTCAGGTGTTCCTAGGTAATCTTTTCAGTGTTATGAATCAAGAATCTGCTGAACTAAAAGCCAGAGATAGTAAAAGTCGATTTGATCAAGTTATTGATGATATCGCTAGTGGCAAGATTGATTAACTCAAAATCATTTAGGTGAGTAAATATCCAATCTGTTCTGCCGCTGAGGCGATTAAACCTTACGGCGAGGGCAGGTCAGTATTGTGTGAAGCAAGGCACTTAAGTAACAAATAACCAGATCAATGCTTGAAAGCGTGATCAGAACTTCACTCTAGATTATGAAGTTTGTTGGCAGAAGCGACTTAATTATTAAATGCGGAGATAAATATGCAAAGTGATAAGAAAGACAATGAAATCGAAGAGAGTAATTCTCGTCGAGAATTTTTAAGCAAAACAGCAAAGAATCTTATTGGCGCTGGTGTAGCAACTGCTGGTCTTGGTTTGGCCGTTGGCAGAGCTCAAGCCATTACTATAGATCCGAGTGTAAAAGCTAAATTGCCCAAAGATAGTGATACCCTTAAATATAGCGACAACTATTGGAACCGTGACGCCTTGGCGCGAATCATGGGTGATATGGACTTCGGTAAAGAGAAGTTTGGTTGGTATCGCGGTACGGTTATTGGTGTTAGAAAAGGTGAAAAAAATCGCGAACTATGTGGTTTTGAAGGTTTCTCTTTTGCAAGACTGAAAGACACTGGAACTGGCGTATATGAAAAATTACTCCGTGAAGTTGGTTTTTATACCGATTTAAAAACTGGTGAAGTCTTAGAAGAGTGGGAAAATCCATATACTGATGAAACGGTTAAAGTGGTGCATATCGCCAATGACCCGTTCAACTTTAAAATTGGCCCCTTCTATCCAAAACCACCTTCATACGGCGGTTTGAATAAAAAAGTTGAGATGCCTGACATTCCAATGATTTTACCTTGGACTGAAGTAGGCGATGATAAAGTCATGCTGCAAAATAGTACGCATTTGTTTTATAAAAATGCACTACAACCAGACAAATGGCCACGTGAATCATCAGGTGAAATGAATCGCGTTTCTGAGATGTTCACATATGTATTTGATAAAGAAGACTTAGCAGATCCTAAAGTAACCAGTTTACTGTTTTCTGGTAGTTGGAACCGAATTACCCCATGGTTACCGTGGATGTTGATGGGTCAGGCAGAAGGTCATGCTTATTATAATTGTATCATGGGCTGTTATGACAACATGGATATGGTTTCTCCAAAGGTCTTGGCCTATGCGAAAAAACACTATCCTAAGTACTTTTCAGCTCCAACCAAATGGGTAGAGCCTAGCTGGTCTAGTTTAGAGCATTACGCTAACGAACAAACCCCAGCACCTGTTAAAAAATCTTAAAGTAAAAAAGCGCCAAGTTAATTTCGATTAGCTTGGCGCTACTCTTCACAACTATATCGTGGTTAACGATACCTTGTTCAAATGGCTGTCAGCAACAACCATTCCTAATGTAGAACTATTGTGCATTTTCTTTATAGCCATCTAAATCCATCGTCATTTGATATTGGAAAATAGACGGGTTATATCGGCAATACAGAATGTCGACGAGTTTGTCATTGCTATCATAAGAACGACGCTCAAGTACTAACAATGGACTTCCTTCACGAATATTGAGCTCCCTAGCAACTTCGGGACTAGCCACCTCAGCACTAATTATCTGATCAATACGTGAAATATCGATACCGATTTGTCTGAGTAATTCGATCCGTGTGTGATTGTTTAATGCCTCTGCATTAAAGGTACTCGCTGGCGTCAAAGTCCAGCTTATGTAGTATGCATAAGGTACTTTTTCGTCTTCTGTTAACCTAACACGAAGCAAGCGACAGGCTGTTTCACCATCTTTTAAATCAAGCGCTTCACGAATATCAGCTGGTGGTACAGTTTGTGAAATTTCGATGGTTCGAGATAGCGTATGTCGACCCATGGTTTCGATATTTTCGAGTAACCCCACTAACGGAGATTTGGCTGGTTTAGGTTTATATTTATAGGTAACCGAAGTGCCACGTCCACGACGACGTTCCACTAATTTTTCTGCAGCTAACTCATCCATGGCGCGCTTTACAGTTATTCTAGACAATTTAAAAGCTTCACCCAGCTCTTGCTCTGTGGGTAATTGAGCCCCGTAACTGATGGTGCCATCGACGATTTGGTCTTTCAATAAACTGTACAACTTGTGATACAGGGGAGTAGGTCCATTCCATTCTAAGCCAATGTGTTGGCTATACTGTTTAAGTGTTTTAATAATAGTTAACTTAGACAAATTTCTTTCCTTAAGCTGTCGTGTATTTTAAACGGTGTTTAACTCACAAAAGAATTATACGTAAGTCATTATACCTTTTCATTTGGTCGTTGCATATTAAACAATCATCTGATCGTTAATCTCTTTAAAATTAATGCTTTAGCAAAAAATGCTTATATTCGTTTAGTATTTCTTTATTGTTTTTTATTACAATTTGTCGAAAAATTAGATTTAATTCTTCGTTTATTGACAATTATCATTTTAATACCCATCGACTGAACGCTATTATCCAATTACTGTATGAATACGGGCTTTCACAGAAAACATTTTTACGATAGACCTGCGTTAAAGATTTACCCTAAATTATCGGTCAATACTCAAGAGTGACGATAATTCGACGTTTCGACACATTGAATTTGCGAGAGCATATTCAGTTAGCCTGCATTTTTGCAAACAGACCATATCAACAGTCAACAGATTAATCGAACGGTTATTTCATTGAAGCGAATTCGCTTTATTAAACTTTGAATACAAATAACGGTTCTTTGTAAAGCAATTGAGGACGAACCAATGACATTAAATAGGCAACTTTGTTTGAGTCGAAATATTCGTCAGGGTGAAGCAGTCACTTCTGAACTATTTGAGATCAAAGAAACACCGATTCCAGAGCCGGGTGAAGGTGAATTTTTGGTGAAAACCTCTGCATTGGGTTTTTCTCCGGCGCAACGAGCTTATCTAATGGGTGAAGAGAGCCGCTTTCATGAGCCAATCGAGATAGGCGATGTCATGCGAGGACGTGGTGTCGGCGAAATATTAGTGTCTAAAAACAAAGACTATAAAGTCGGTGATGTTGTAGCTTGCTCTACAGGGTGGCAAGACTATTCGGTTCAAAGCGGCGATATCGGTGAATTGTTAGTTAAAACCTTACAAAAAGTCGATAACCCACAACAACCCCAGTATCTTCATTTAGGTATCTTAGGCTCATCCGCATTTTCTGCCTATTTTGGTTTGCTAGATATTGGTAAACCTCAAAAAGGGGAGACGGTTGTAGTTTCTTCTGCAGCTGGTGGTGTTGGTTCAATCGTTTGCCAAATTGCTAAAATTAAAGGCTGCAAAGTTGTTGGTATCGCTGGCGGCAAAGATAAGTGCCAATGGCTAAAAGAGTTTGTTGGTGTTGACGAAACGATAGATTATAAAAATGACGATATTGACGCTAAATTTAAACAATATTGTCCAACAGGCATAGATGTTTATTTTGATAATGTCGGTGGCGATATTCTCGACCTTGCACTAAAAAATATTGCGCTAAAAGGTCGAGCCGTAATTTGTGGAATGATTTCTACCGAATATCAAGAGCCGCCATTGCCAGGTCCTCGTTATTATTACAACGTGATTTACAAAAGAGCGCGGATGGAAGGCTTTTTTGTATGGGACTACTTTAATCAATTCCCTGCGGCCGAAAAGGAACTCATTGACTGGTACAAATCTGGTCAACTCAAACCAACAGAAGATGTTTTTAAAGGGTTGGAATCTGCCCCTGATGCTCTGCAATCGATGTTTGATGGTAGAAGCTGTGGCATCAAAATCGTTGACTTCTAAATTTACGTTGTTTCGCTAATATTGTAATGAATTAGTGGAACAAAATTACTAAAGGACTGAAGTAATTGTAGCCCTTTAAAACTATAATTTTAACTATAACTAATTGGAGAAATCATGAGACCTCATGTAGAAATGATCGACGAAAAGGACTTGATTTGGCATCCTTCAGAATTAAAAGGTGCTACCGAAGGCGAAGCTAGACAACGCAACCTTTCTTATGACGAAGAAGATGGTTCAGTATCAGCCAAGATTTTGTTCGACACCTACTGGGCTCGTCCCGCTGGTGTTCATGTGGCACAAACCGAATGGTATGTCCTCGGTGGTGAAGTGAAAATTGGTGATGAAGTTCTTATCGAAGGTGGCTACTGGTGTACTCCTCCTGGTGTATTGTGTCCGGCAATTGAAGTTAAACCAGGTACAGAAATTTTGTACTTCCGCGAATTTGGTACTTGGGAATTTGAAGAAGCCAGTGCAGATAAAGAAGGCGTTCGCGAAGACCAAAAACTAGTTGTTAAGCACAGTAATTTGATGGATTGGGTTCCTGTTGAAATTGGTAGCCCTATGGATTTCTCTGCTGGTGGTACACCGGTACCAGGTTTGTTCATTAAATTATTGTTCCGTGATGAAAAAACCGACTTTTATACCCGTTTAATTAAAGCTAAGCCAGATTGGGTTGAGCATCCATTGGCTCATCACCCAGTATATGAAGAAGCCTATACTCTTCAGGGAACATTTGAATTCAACTTCGGTGAACAGTGGCCAGGTGTTTACTTCTTCCGTCCTCCGTTGATTCGTCATGGTGACTTTAAAGCGGGTCCTGAAGGCGCTACTTGGTTACTACGTTGTGATGGTCGTTTGGTTGATTGGTATACTGATAATGCGAAAATGGAAATGCACGGTGACCCTGTAAACTGGGGGCCAGATTATCCTGGAACGCAAGATCCTGCGCCATTGCAGCCAGTACGTTCTAAGTCTCTAGGTCCAATGAAAGACCCGTATTACTCTTAATTGGTAATCGCCTAACAAGCTGATATTAATTATTATCAGCGTTGGATAAAACCTCAGTTGTATTTTCATCAATACCTCTGAGGTTTTTTGTTTGTGACGCTGAATTAGTTATGCCCACAAAGGTGGGCCGGAATAGTCAGTAGGGCTATTTATAGCCCTGTCGATAGTTGAGGGATAATTAGTGGTTCAGAAAAGCCCGAAACTTTTTACCCATTTGTTGCGGATTTTCAAAAGTGCTAAGGGCTCCCGCATTACTAATGGTGGTTATTTCACACTGTTTAATGCGCTCTAAGGCTTTTTCAAGCTCTTGTTCAGAGTAAAATAAATCGTTTTCTGCCCCGAATACCAACGTAGGGCATTCAATGCGGCTCATCCAATCTTCTTTTTCCATCCACTCTAAGACACAATGATGTATATCGTAGGGGCGCAATCGTCCAGCCTGGCCAATTATAAAGGGCTTATAACGGGTTTCTAATGAACTTGTAGGTGCGAGCATTTGATAGCGTTTCCAAGCGTCGGCAATGAACTGTCCTTCTGAATCCATAGGAATTTCTCGGCTCAAAGGCTTCTTTTTCAATGCTTCGATAAACGCGTGAATTTGTTCCTTAGATGCCAGCATTTCGCAGGAAATGATTAACTTAGACACCTTATTTGGATATCGAGTGGCAATTGAGGTGGCAAGGGCAGCACCTGAATGATTGCCAACTAACATTACCGACTCAAATCCGAGTTTTTCGATAAACTGTACGGTTACATCGGTAAAATCCTCTATTTGCATCGGATAATCTGGATCATAAGATTGACCGTGTCCAGGCATATCTGGTGCAATTATCATAAAGTCCTTGGCAAGTAGTGGGATGATGTCATCCCACTCAGCGCTGCTCATTGGCGATTGATGCAATAAGAAAACAGGCTGTCCTTGACCAGCCACAACAAAGTGAATTTGGCCGTTGGGTAAATCAATATAGTGTCTTTTCACTGCTGTCATGACCTACCCCTTCTATTCTGAAACTTTGACTATAACTTTACCGATATTTTTACCGTTCATTAGTCGACAGAAAGCGTCGGGCGCATTTTCAATGCCTGTAGTAATCTCTTCAAACAACACTAATCGTTTATCGTCGATGTATGATTGACATTCTTTGATGAACTCGGCTCGTTGTCCTTCAAAATCATAAACCACAAAGCCATATACAGTAGCCCGGCTTTTTATCCACATTGCTGGCATAGGGCCACCAGAACGCTCGGTTTTATTCACTTCAGACATGATGCCACACAGAATAACCCGAGCGCCTATGGCCAATTGGGTTGAAACGATATTTAATGTTTCACCACCCACTAAATCTAAATAAATATCTACACCGTCAGGGCAGTACTCTTTCAATTTCTCTGCGACATTTTCATTTTTGCGGTCAATACAAGCATCGTAGCCCAGTTTTTCAACGGCCAAGCGGCATTTTTCTTCGCCGCCGGCGATGCCGATAACTTTGCATCCGTATATTTTGGCAAGCTGAGCGGCTGTAGAACCTACTCCACCAGTTGCTGCCGGAATAACTACTGTGTCACCTTGTTTGGGGGCACCTTTAAGAATTAAAGCAGCGTAAGCTGTTAAACCTGTAGAACCTAAAGCAGATAAATAAGCAGAATAAGACGAGGCATCTGCAGGCAATTTAGTGAGCGCTTTAGCCGGTAAAACTGCGTATTGCTGCCAGCCTCCAAAACCTCGTACGATATCACCCTTTTTAAACTCATTAGATTTGCTATCGATGACACGTGCTACTGTTTCACCGTTCATCATTGTTCCTGGCAATACCGAACCGGAAATATGTAATCCTGATATTTGACTGCGCATATAAGGGTCTAACGACAAATACATAATCTGGCACAGCACCTCATCGTTTTGCAAATTAGCTACTTCAGCTGTCGCTAATTTAAAATCAGATGGTTTTGGCACGCCTACAGGCGTTTCACTTAATTGAACGATTGTATTGATCATGTTTTCTCTTCTTATCAGCAAATATGCAGTCAACTTCGACTGACAATGTAATTTGATATTAGTTTAGTTTGTTTAGCTGCAAGGTACTTTGATAATTGTCATATAAGACATCTGTCATCGATAATCATTGATGGCCCTCGAATTTGAAATGTATTTATAGCTGTTTTTGGGTTTTCTTTAGCAATTTTGATTTTTGTTAAGGACGGTACAAATTCTCACTGTATTGTAAACTCAGCTTAAAAGAGGAGTTAACAAATGGGTATCGTAGAACTTTCCGTTCTAAAATGGGCACATATTATTGCAATGGTTTACTGGTTAGGTGGTGAGTGGGGGGTATTCCAAATCTCGTTTAACGTCGTTAATAGAAAGTTATCTATGGACGAAAGGAAACGACATTTAGAAACCGCATATCGCATAGATATACTCGCTAGAACAGGCATTTTATTATTATTTCCCCTTGGTTTCCACATGGGAAATATCTGGGGAATACAGCCCTATGGTGGTTGGGCACTGGTAGCAGTTTGGTCTGTTTTTTCGCTTTGGTTGGCACTTTGTTGGACGGCTTTTTTCTTCCGCGAAACGGATCGTGGTGTGATGCTGACAAAAATAGACGAAAAGCTACGTTATATATTTATTCCTGTAATCGCTATCTGTGCTATTTCTTCTCTATCAGGAAACGGTCCTTTTATTGCGGTAGAAGGAATGCGATGGTTCTCAGTAAAGATTTTATTGTTTTCTGTTTTGCTATGTATTGGTTTGTACCTAAGATTTGTTATGCGCCAATGGACAACTATTTTCAGACAACTAGCTGAAAAACAAGATGACGCTTTAGAAGCTGAACTTGAGGACTCGATTCGAATCTCTCGCTATTTAGCATATCTATATTGGATCATTATTGCTGGTGTAGGCTTCTTGGGAGCGACTAAACCTTTCTAAGGTATGTCACTTCAGATAGTCAGAAGGCTTTAACATTTTATGTTAAAGCCTTTTTTAATGCCTGCTATTCATCCACTAAGGTGCGCCAATAGTAAGTGCTGGTTGATGCTTTATTGCCATTTACAAGCTAGGAGGTATACAGCTACTTACTGGGTTTCTAACCATGTTGCTTTATATTTTCCTTGCTCATCGGTTGTCACCACAACACCGGTGTTGTAGCGCTGGCGTAATAACTTTTGTTGTTTTTCTATCTCAGCGTGTTGAATTCGAACTGCCGAAAATACAGAAACGCCCCGCAATGGCCCGAGTTCATATATTTTATCTTCTGGATTAAGTCCTAAATTAACCACAATACGCGTATTGGGATTGGGTAAAGAGATTAGCATTTGGTAAGCGAGTTGCTTAGTTGATTTATTGGTTGAGGTAAAAAGAGCACTATTTTGCGTAACCGGTTGTATTTTGTCTTCTGTTCCAGCTCTATAGGCATTGAGAGGGGAGAAGACCACACTGCCAGGTGCTTGCAGATTATTGACAGAATGGGCTTTGCTAATTTGCACCAGTTGTACACCCATTGATTCGGGTATTTCGAGCCCAACGGCGCTACCTGGAAAATAACCAGGTGGGTAGAATTTCCTTTCCGTTATACTGGCCTCTGTTGCATTCACATCAATAGAGAAGATAGTGCCGTAGTGTTTTATCTTAGTATTAAATTTACCATCCATGTAGGTATTTTCACTAAGCCAATGGCCCTGTTGGACAGTCCAAAATGGCACAGATTTTAAATCTTCTGCATAGCTAGTGATTGCCGTACCAAGCAACATAGTGCCAGCCAATATTTTACAAACTAGTATGGGGGCTAAAGATTTAGTCGTTTTATGCAATAAGCGCATAGTTGGGGGCAGAGTTAGTAACATAATTAAGCCAATGAGTGTGTTAAGTGATGCAATAAAAAAAGGCGCCTAGATTAGGCGCCCTCGAATAACCAATTACAAATTAAAATGCGTAAGCGACTTTAACGCCAACTTCTCTTGGCATGATAGGGTCAACTACCGCACCTTGTGAAGTGAAGAAGTTAGGGATAGCACTGAAGTCAGTGTTTCGACGTCCAGTTGCCCAACCATCCTCGTCTGTGCAGTTTTTACAGTACAGTTCTACATCGATACCACTTTCATGTTGGAATCCCAAAGAGAGACTCAATAGTGAGTATGAATCAATTGTGGTCAAATTGAGCTCGTCAGTATAGGTTTTACCTCTGTAGGTTAAATCTGCACGTGCAGAATAATCCCACTCGCTATTTAACGTATCTTTCCAGCTAACACCTATTGCACCACTGTGTTTTGGTGAACGAGGGAGCGTGTTGCCAGCAGTTTCGAGGAAAGTACCGTATGGCAAGCCTAATACACTACGGAACGAGTTACTGTAGTAACTATCGTATTCAGATTCTGTATAACCATAAGCAAATTGAACATTTAGGTTTTGGCTAACCTGCCAACGACCTTCAGCTTCGATACCTTGCTGTGTACTTGAACCTTCCATTGTTGGGTTTAAGAAATAAGGGGTTCCCGTACTTGCACCAAAAAATGTATATAAACCAGAAGACTTCATTCCTTCCCATTCTTGATAAAATGCGACTAATGAGTACCACACGCTGCCATCTAATACAGCCTGTTTTAAGCCTAGCTCATAACTGGCTAAACTTTCTTCACCTGTGGTCTTTTGTACATTCGGGTTTTCTGCTAGGAATGCTGCCGCGTCGTCTTGGTCTATAGAGTCAAGTTGCGCATTATACGAACCAGGCAATAGCGCTTCTGAATAAGTAAGGAATACATTGGTATCAGCATTTGGTTTGTATTGAAGGCTCACTCGAGGTAAAAAAGCGTCGTAGTCTTGTTCAACTGCATCAGTTAACGTTGCTTCGCTTACACCACCACGGGTAATTGAGGTGTCTTCTTGATAGCGACCTTCAAATACTGCTGTAAATTCGTCAGTAAAATCATATTCAATGGCACCAAAAACGCCCGTAGAAGCAATGTTGGTAGCATCAAGTGAGCTTGAACCATAACCAAATTCTAGACCACCAAACAAACCGTTAAATACATTCCAACCGCCGTCAACGTCGCCCATTTGGTCAATTTCTGATTTACTTACACCTACCATCCAACGCAACTTGCCTGCATTATCGAATGTGAAACGCGCTTCGGTTGACCAAGACTCTAATTCTAACCAAGTTGCCGTTATCCAAGCTTCACTGTCTGTTTGGTCGCTATCACGAATTTGCGTGGTATCTCTTTTATTGTAGCCAGCTAATATTGACAAGGTATAGTCATCTGAGATTAGATATTCAGCATCTAATGAAAAGACCACTAACTCAGCAGCTAGGCCAATTTTATTAAGGCTTGGAGTATCGCCTGAGTCGGGGCGTTGGTTTAGTAAATCTAAGGTATTGTAAGTGCCGTCGGCAAGTATTTGGTCAAACATTGGTTGCCCTGCAACTACAAGGTCGTAAAACGTTGCGTTGTTGCTCACATCTATTGTTGGTAGGGAACCAGTAAGCCAAGGCTGGGTAAAGGTAACATCCTGAATGCCGTTGTTGGTTGGAATAGTAATTCCATCACCAGCTGAAATATTGTTATAAATAGAGAAAGGCACAAATGTACCACTTGTCGCGCCATCATCATCTTCGGAATAGGCAAAGCGTGTTTTTATACTTAAGTCATCAGTTGGTGTAAATGACACTATTAACGAAACACCTGTGGTTTTTTCTTCTCCAAGTTCACCGCCATCATTGGCTGTAAAAGGGGCCCCTTGTTTACGAGAAAATGCAGTTAGGCGAGCATTTAAATTTTCAATAACTTCACCTTCCACATAACCTTCTAGCTCTTGGCTACCAAATGTAGGACTGTAGTTAACCGAAACGCCACCATTAAAATCACTAGTTGGGGTGACTGTAGTGTAATTAATTGCACCACCAAAAGTACCACGGCCAAAATAGACTGGTTGTGGCCCACGGATTACCTCTACCTGTGCGATATCACTAAATGAAACTGAACTTGCACCGCCGAGCATGGCAACACCGTCTACCAAGAAACCACCTGTTTGTGTGGTCGGTGTGGTAATAGCGATATCCATTCCTCTAAAGCGAATACCTGGATTATATCTACCTGGTTGGGAGTTACCCACGTTTTGGAAATCCAAATTAGGGGCAAAATTAGCTAAGGTCTCTAAGTCTGCAATTCCTTTCTCTTTTAAATCTGCACTAGTAAATGCTTGGATTGAAAGAGGTACTTCTATAATGGATTCATCTGTTTTACGCGCACTAACCGTAATTCTTTCCAGTGAATTACTGTTAACCTCAGTTTCTGCGCCAGCATCTTGAGCGTGTACCAGCGTTGTAGCAATTGGAGATAACGCGAATGCGGTTCCCGCAATATACACGTATTTGCGTAATTTAGAGTTGATCATAACCATTCCTTTTTTAGTGTTTATCTAGGCAGCGATTAACTTTTACGAAAAATGAAACGTTCTTTTGTGATTTTTGTGTTTTTTAAATAACCTGTAACATTTAAAAGTTAACCGACACTCGCAACCTTTGTGCTTATGTGCTACCAGCATAAGCAGCTTAAATTTTCGCCGCCTTAACAAATGTCAAAAACCAAGTGATTTTTGTGTTTTAATTTATCTAAACCTGTTGGACTGCGGTAAATACTTAATATTATTAGCATTTTCCAAGATGTTTGCAGGAAGGTGCTAGTTTAAAAGTAGCAAAATTGTATTAAGAGAAACCAAGTGGGATGAAAAAGATGTAATCAATCAGAGAAGGGGGAGGGCGCCAAGACCCTAACAAAATACGTTAAGGCCTTAGCTCAATATCGTTGGCTAAGCAGCCGTTTTACTTAATTTAGTGTAGGCAGTTTCTTTTACTTGGGTAATACACGGAATGGCTATCAAAATAAGTCCAAAGAATACCCAAAAAGCTAAATCGTAGCTTGAGTTCATTCCATAAAATACCCCGGTAAGCCAAATACCTAATCCGCCGCCTAAGCAATCTAATACGGTAATTGTCCCTAGTATTTTACCTGCTGATTTTAATCCAAAACAATTAACTGCAGACAATTGAATGGTCGTGTACACGCCGCCCCAGCCTAGGCCGAACAATACGATTGCTTCCCACAAAACAGCTTTATTCATCAATGCTAATAATAACGACCCGGTCAACATTATCGCAATATTACCAATGAAAACCTTTTTGAAATGTATGTGGTCAGCGACAAAGCCAAAAACAAATTTACCAATCAACGCGCACATAAAAAATAAACTAATTGCGTTTGCGGCAGTGCTAGTTTCAAACCCCAAATCACGCATATATAGGAATAGATGAGCTTGAACACCTAAGACCGTATAAAAGGTGGTCATGGCAACTAAAGTAAGTGCCCAAAAAGTGCGGGTGCGAAGAGCGTCTATATAGCTCATACCTGTTAATGGTTGAGGTTTGCTTTGCTCCGCTGTTTGGTTGGCTTTCTGCTTCATCTGTGAAGGGCGATCTTTTACTAAAACTGCGACTACAATCAACATAGTTAAAGGAAATGCGACGGCCCATTGCATGGTTTCTCGCCATCCGAACAATTCGTTCATATATAAACCGTATTGAGGGAATAAAACACCTCCTAAACTAGTGCCAACTAAGGTAATACCAATGGCCGCGCCACGTTTTGAGGTAAACCAATTGGAAACTAAAATAACCGCAGGATTAAGACCACATAGAATCAATACTAAGCCTAGTAATGCGTGGACGACATACAATCCTTGCAATGAATCTATTTGGCTATATGAAAAATAAGCTGTGGCTAATAATACCCAACCCATAAGTAACGCACGTTTAGCACCTATCTTGTCGATTATCATGCCACCGAAGGGAGCTAATAAAGCACTAGTGGCAAAGGTCACCATATCTCTGAACTTTAGTTCTCCTCGGCTCCATCCGAATTCTTTTATTAGGGATTCATCAAAAACAGATAAACCGGAAATGCCCATACCGTTACTAACAAGTAACGCGATACATGCAATAGAGGCGATTAGCCATGGATAATGTTTATTCATATTATTTCCAATGTTAGTCATTGTGTTTTAGGTATTAGGTTCTGCTTAAACGAAGTCGAGTGGATCTGGTCCGAGTCGCTGGTTTTTATCTAACGCATCTATTGTTTTGAGTTCATCCGGAGTCAAAACGAAATCGAAAACATCAATATTTTCAGCAATACGAGATGGAGTAACAGACTTAGGTATGACTAAGGTGTTTTTCTGTATGTGCCAACGCAATACTACCTGTGCTGGAGACTTTTGATGCGCTGCTGCGATGGCCATCACTTCTGGACGCTCAAAAATACCTTCACCACCTTGTGCTAAAGGACTCCATGCTTGGACCAATATATCCCGTTCAGTGCACCATTTAGATAAGGATTGTTGGCTAAATAGGGGATGTTTTTCGATTTGGTTTATTACTGGTGTGATGCCGGTTTGCTGGATGAGAGTGTCGATATGTTCAGGTAAAAAGTTGCTCACCCCAATGGATTTTATCAAACCGCTGTGTTGCGCTTTAATTAACTCTTTCCATGCATTGGTATATTGACCTAAAGAAGGTGCGGGCCAATGGATCAGATAACAATCTAAATAATCTAGTTCTAGAAGCGTTAAACTTTTCTCAAGGGCTTTTTGGACATTACCCTGATCTTTGTTCCATAACTTGCTGGTAACAAAAATGTCTTCTCTGGCTAAATTACTCGACTTGATGGCAGTGCCAACACCACTTTCATTTTCATAAACAGAAGCTGTGTCAATTAAGCGATAACCCGCATCGAAAGCAGCGTGAATGGCGCTTACAACCTGTTCGTTACTGGCCTGCCATACACCCAAACCCAATTTGGGGATTGCATTTCCATCTAACATTTTAACGCTATTTGTCATTGTATTCTGTTCCTTTCGCGGATGCTTGCGCACTGCATTTAGCCTAATAAAAGGGAAGTTATAATCCTAAAGAGCCTGGATTAACAAGTCGCTCGGGATCAACTAGCCTTTTGATACGTTCAATGAGTTGTAAAGCTGTTGGTTTCAGACCTTCTTTATAGGCATAACTCTTTCCTATTTGGAAATGCACACCACCCATCTCACTGAATTTTGCCGCTATTTCTTTTTTTATCTTGGTAACGGCGTCACGGGCTTCGATGTTTTCGTCAAACTTTTTCAATTTATTATAATGGGCCGACTCTACGCTTTTTTCGTGCAATTCGTTGAGACAGTCTTGCCAAAAAAATACCGGCTCAATGACGAATGCATTGGTAGAAATAACCGCAAATAAATAACCAACACCAATATTCAATCGTTCCATTTCAGCTTTGTGACTAGTAAAAATGGCTTCAGCAGCATTAAACGCAGGGATGACTTTTGAGTGAGGGAATTGACCATGAACGGGTACCCAACGCTCACCATTTGGGCCGACCATATTATTTACTGGACCAAAAGGGTTCGCTCGGAGGATTTTGGGAATCGTATTTTCAATCTCTTTACCGTTATTTTTTTTCACAATGGCGCGGATATCATCAAGACATTGTTTTGCCGCTTGTGGTGAACGCTCTTCTACAAATGCATGTATTGAAAAATCAACATCATCCATAAAACCTCTGCCAGCAAACGCTATCTTAGATCCTTGTTTGATGGCTTGGCCAATAGACCCTGCTGATTTCATAAAACCAACCAGTGCTTTAGCATCAGAGGCTAAACTCTCCCGTTGTTTGCGCTGCGCTTGCAAAAACGGATCGAATCCGAAACATTCCATGGCTAAACCACGACGAGAAATTTCACTCATCGTAGTTAATGCATCATCCGAACTCTTAAAGTCCATCGAAATGTATTCTCTGGCAGTTAATTCGGGCATTAAGCGAAATGTTGCCCGTGTTTTAAATCCTAACGAGCCAGTATCGCCAACAAATAAACCAGTTAAATCTGGTCCAAAATGGCGGAAAAAAGGAGTGCCATTGACTTGAGCTGCTGATCCGGTTTCTACTATTGAACCGTCAGCAAGTACGACTTCGATACTGATAACAGAGTCACCTATAGCTCCAAAGTGACCGGATCCCCAAAACATACCATTTTGTGATAACCCGCCACCTACTGTAGCATAAATTCCTGACAATGTTCCCCAGCATGGAGTACGCAAACCGGTACCTTTCAATGCTTCATAAAGCGCTTTCCATGTACATCCACACTCAACTGTGACGTACATATCCTGTTCATTTATTTCTAGCACTTTAGACATTCTACTCATATCAATAATGATAGAATTGTCTTGTTGCGGCACATATCCACTGGTGTACGACATACCTCCACCGCGGGGGATAGTGATATATTTGTGTGCTGTAGCTGTTTTAACAACGTCAGCTAATTCGCTAGTAGAGCCTGGCTGAACAACGGCAATAGCAGGTTTTTCTTTAGTAAAAACATCTTGCGCATAGAGACTACAAGAATAGGAATCGGTTAAAACGTGTTCTTGACCAACAAATTTTACTAAGCTTTCTAAAACCTGTGATATATCACTTCTGCTATTCACTCTTCGTCTCCAAAAAAGTCTATTCAACTGAGCTAGTATGCGTGTTTGTTAGTGATATTCAGTTTCAACCTGACACTATAAATCTATTGGTCGCATGCTAAATCTAATTAGTAAAGTACTATTAATATAACAATAAAGCAATGTGTTCAAGAGATTAAACCAGCGATAAAGCTAGAATCGAAAAGTTAGGTGTCCATCTGCAGGCATAGTTCAACAAGCTAACTGATTCTTCCAACATAATCATATTAAACTTAAATAAATTTATCTAAATCATATCCTTAGGATTTCGTTGAGGTGCACAAATTATGCTTTGTTAATGGCTTAAAATGAACCAAGACTAATTTATTTGAAGAAAAAGACCGAATGATATATATTTATATCTTTATTTTGTCGGTGTTATGTTATGAATCCAGATATAGATGTGGAAATTAGTGAAGTAGGCCCACGAGATGGTTTGCAAAGTATCAAACCAATTATGTCTACTAATGATAAAAAACGCTGGGTTAGTGCGTTAGCCGCGGCTGGCATTCCTGAAATTGAAGTCGGTTCATTCGTACCAGCGAGTATTCTTCCTCAGTTAGCTGATACCGCTGAAATAGTCGCTCATGCGCGCACAATTCCGGGCTTAAATGTGGCTGTGTTGGTCCCGAACTATCGGGGAGCTCAAGATGCAATAAAAGCCGGTGCACATAAAATAACTATTCCTTTGTCGGTGTCTGAAACCCATAGTTTAAAAAATGTACGCCGGACACACGCTCAAGTAATTCAAGAAGTTGCAAAAATTCGAGAATTGATTAATCAATCAGATAATCCGCAAAAACCGATATTGGAAGGTGGATTATCTACTGCCTTTGGTTGCACTTTAGAAGGAAATGTACCTGAGTCTAAAGTTTTCGAGATGGCTGAGAAATTAATTGAAGCTGGTTGTGACGAAGTGGGCTTATCGGATACCACAGGCTTCGGTACCCCAAATCAAGTGAAGCGATTAACTCTCGGGATTTGGGAGCTAGTGGGCAAAGACAGACTTACAGGTATTCATTTGCACAATACTCGTGGTCAGGGACTCGCTAATGTGATGACCGCCCTCGAGGTCGGCTTAAAAACCATAGATTCTTCAATGGCAGGAATCGGCGGATGCCCATTTGCTCCCGGTGCTTCAGGTAACATAATCACTGAAGACTTGGTTTTTCTACTTGAGGGTATGGGGTTAAAAACAGGAATCAACTATCAGCGTTTATTGTTAGCTCGAAAAATTCTGCGTGACAGTTTACCTGTTGAAGTTGATTTGTATGGCTTTACACCTGAAGCTGGATTGCCGAAGGGGTTTCAGATGGCCACAGCACAATATTAATTGATTTCACAATGTGTTTCTGCATGAAGTTGCAACTATGAAAATTAGTACAATAAATGGAACTAGTTTCCAGCAAAATAGTGGCGAAACAATTCTTGATGCCAGTATCAATGCTGGCTATCCGATTAATCACAGTTGCCGTTCTGGTCGCTGTGGTTTTTGTAAGGTGCAATTACTTTCCGGCGAAACTTCTGCGTATCGTGCAGAGCAACTTTTACAGCAAGACAGAGATGACAATTGGATACTCTCATGTTGCCATACCGCGTTGACTGATATTGAAATTGATGCCGGTAATCTTACTCAAGTAATCATTCCTAAAGTTTGTTCGATTCCCTGTGCGATTGATGCAATTGAGTTGTTGAGCCCGACAATGTTAATGGTAACTTTACAGCTACCATTGATAGTTAAATTTATGTATCTAGCTGGGCAATACGTGGATGTATTTACATCAGAGGGACTATCAAGCAGCTATTGGTTGAGTAAAGCGAGTGTAGAGCAGCAAAAAATAGAACTACATATTGCGCACAATGAACTAGATCCTATGCATCAATATTGGTTTCATCAAGCCAAAGTCAAAGACCTTCTTAAACTTGAAGGACCTAAAGGTACCCACTTCTTGCGTGACACTGCCCATCGAGATCTGTTCTTTCTAGCGTTTGGGGCTGGTATTGCTGCTATTAAAGCCATGCTAGAAGCCCATGCAAATTTAGCAAAAGACAAGCAAGCTGCAAGTATTACCGTGATTTGGCAAGGTCAACAGCCAGAAGATTTCTATTTTGATGTAGCGCAAATGGATAGTGATATTCGATTTATTCGCACGTTGTCTTCAGCTTGTCCCGCTTGGTCTGGTCAATTGGGTGAAGCGCAAGATGTTATGTTGGGTATGCAACCCCAAATGCACAATGCTGATGTGTATGCCACTGGTCCTGCTTTTAAGTTAGAGCATGCACAAAAAGTATTAAGCCAGCATGCTCTTAATCCTAGACGTTTTTTTTCACAGGCAACCTGTGAATAAGTTTGCGATCAATGTCGGTTTACTTCGGCCGTACTTTTGTCCTAACCGAAAATGTTCACAGACTTCCAGACTTGCCCGATTCAGTAAAAAGCGCTTATTTCAGCAGTTGCAGAAATCCGAATATTAGTGCGCAAATATTGACAATTGTCATAGTGAAGTGAGTGAGTTAACGGTAGATTAAATCCATCTTGGCGCGATTATATCTGAATTGGTTTAGCTGTAATCCTATATACATCAAGCACTTGTGTTTGCAGTGCAGAGTCATACGAGTTTACCCCTTCTTGTCTGAGTAAGGGTGAAGTTTAGTTTAGAAAATAGCAGAAGATATACACATAAAATCTTACTAATAATAATGTAACTTCGGAGAAAGCACTATGAAAAAAGCGAACATAAGCCTCATGATTAAAATGGCCTTGGGGGGCGTTTTAGCTTCCTCAGGTGTCGCTTTTGGGCAAGACAGTCAAACCTCTGATTTAAGCCTAGAAAAGATTACGGTGACGGCACAGCGGAAAGAGGAAAGTATCCAAAGCTCTCCTGTTTCCATTTCCGCACTGGGTCCCGAAGATATTGAACGACTACAAATTGATAATACAAAAGATCTAAGTCAGGTTATGCCCAATGTCATGATTAAGGGGGTTACTGGTGGTAGCGCCGGGATTACGCCTTTTATTCGTGGTGGAGGGGTGACCGATGGTGCACTTATTACTTCTGAGCCAGAAGTGGGTATCTACATTGATGATGTTTATCAACCTCGATCTGCGGCGTCTTTCATTGAATCCCTAGAACTAGAACGCATTGAAGTACTTCGTGGGCCGCAAGGAACACTTTACGGACGTAACAGCTCGTCAGGTGCCCTGAAAATTATTTCCCGGGTACCAGATGATTTATTCCGCTTTAAAAACGAAGTAGGGATTGGTAGCTGGAACGAAATATATGACAAATTTAGTATCAGTGGCCCGCTAAGTGATGACGAAAAGCTGCGCGGTGGTATTACAGGCATGCTGCGCAAGCGCGATGGTGGCCGCCAGTATAATGCAACATTAGATAAAGAGGTTGGTGAAGAAGACTACGCAGGTTTCCAGGGCGACTTATTTTATGAAGGTGAAACGTACACCGCAAGGTGGAAGTACTTTTATACCAATTATGAAAGTGACGGCCTATATGCATCCTCCCTTGACCCTTTTCAAGTTGATAATGAATACGACCAAATACCCTTTACCTCTGGCGAATTCGATACGGTTTTATCGCCTTTTGAATCCTCAACTGAAGATAAACAATATGGTACCAGTGTCCATCTAACCAAACAAATCAGTGATTCCATGAAGCTGTTATCGGTTACCTCATGGTCAAAGTTGCAGAATGATTGGTCTACTGGGTTCAGTGGCGGTGTGGCAAATGCGTTGTTAGGCATAGAAGGTGATGGTTACGTGGAATTATTTTCACGGGATTCCGTCAGTGATCAAAACAGTTTTAGCCAAGAGTTACAATTGCAGGGCGAGGCTTGGGAAAACCGAGTAAGTTATATTGCCGGTTTGTATTATTTTAACGAATCAGGCGAACAAATTGTCAATTCAACGGTTTTCTTCGCCCCTTCCTATGGCGATTTTGACATAGATACAAAAAGTTATGCGGTATTCGGTCAGGCTAGTGTCAACTTAACAGACAAACTTGGTTTGATTGTTGGTGCCCGTTATACCCGAGATGAAAAATCCCTTGACGCTACCCTAGAAACAAGTCCGGTAAACCGTGAGGATACCTTCAAAAAATTCACGCCTAAAGTGGCCTTAAACTATCAAGCCAACGACGACTTGTTGCTTTACACAAGTTACACCGAAGGCTTCAAAGCTGGCGGATACAATAGTTTGGCGTCTACACCAGAAGGTCTTAATACGCCCTTTGAGATGCAAGTGATGGATGCTTATGAAGCGGGTTTGAAAAGTGAATGGTGGAACAACCGTTTACGTATCAATGTCGCCGGATTTTTCAATGAATATTCTAGTTTACAACAACAATCTGTAGACGAATTTGGTTCATTTATTACTGAAAATTACGATGCCGAACATAAGGGTATCGAGGTCGAACTTAATGTTCGTTTAACCTCTAATTTGAATTTATGGGCTAACGGTGTTTCCCAAGATAGCGAATATACCGCTGTCAGTGTTAATGGCGTTTCGTCAAACGGTGGCTTGGTCGGCAACAAAATGACCAATGTGTTTGAGTTTCAATATGCAGCAGGATTGGACTATACACAAGACATTGGTGACGGAACCTTAATGTTAGGCACGAATGTTAATCATCGTGATGATTATTATTCAACAGCAGATAACTCAGAGATTGGTCATATAGAGCCAGTAACATTAATCGATGCTTACGCGGCTTACGCCTATGAACGCTGGAAATTCACTTTATCGGGTAAAAACCTTGGTAATGAAAAATACGCGTTTACCGGCTTTGGCTTTAGTTTGATTCAACCTCGTTTTATGGCCGACCCGATGACGTGGCGATTGAGTGTATCGTACGAATTATAGAAAAATCATCTGGAAAGGTTAGGACAATGTGAGAACCACATTGTCCCTTTATAACGCTTAAACACTCGACATCTAAATGTCTTTGATGTGGTGTTTGATGTAAGCACTTACTCTTTTTGAATAAAGGTGAAATTAATATGAAATCTACACAGATTATTGTGGCAGGTGCAGGCCCTGTAGGGACGGTTACCGCATATCGTCTAGCAAGTATGGGGTTTGATGTCATGTTGTGTGAAGCCGGCCCTAATTGTGCTGTTGATTTGCGCGCATCGACCTTCCATCCGCCTACTTTAGAAATGCTTGATGAGCTAGGCATGGCCGACGAACTAATCGAACGAGGACTGAAAGCGCCGATTTATCATTTCCGTGAACGGGCAACCGGAGAGGTTGTTGAATTTGATTTATCTGAATTAGAAGGTAAGGAAAAATTCCCTTACCGCTTGCAGTGCGAACAACATGTACTAGCCAGTATGGTTGCCGAAAAATTAAATAATCATCCTAAAGCTGAAGTTCGATTTAGTCACCGAGTGGTCCACTTTGAACAGACCGACGATGGGGTTGAAGTGGCACTAGAAGGGCCTTTTTCGATTGAAAAAGTAAAAGCCAAATATTTGGTCGCCGCGGACGGTGGTAATTCAATTATTCGCAAATGGTTAGGCGTTGAATTTGAAGGCTTTACCTACCCTGAAAAGTTCTTAACCCTATCTACAAAAGTTGAGTTAAAAGACTACATCGATAACCTTGCTTACGTTAGTTACGTGTCCGATCCAAAAGAATGGATGGTACTGCTACGTGTGCCAAGTGTTTGGCGAATTTTGGTACCTGCTAGTGAAGATCAACCAGACGAGTACTTATTGTCTGATGAGAAGAAAAACCAGGTATTCCGAGATTTAATCGGTCGTGATGATGTTGAGACTGAACATAGAACCATTTACCGGGTACATCAACGGGTAGCTAAAAAATTCAATCACGGACGAGTATGTTTGGTCGGTGATGCTTGTCATATGAACAATCCACTAGGTGGTTTTGGCATGAATAGCGGTATTCATGACGGTTGGAATTTAGCCGACAAAATCAAGTTAAACCTTACCGAAGGTCATGATGACGCTAATTTTGAATTATATGACGCTCAACGTCGTCCAGTAACCCATAGTTTTATTCAAGCGCAGACGATGCAAAACAAAAAGCTGTTAGAGCATAGTCCTGAAGAGAACCATGCGATGCGTTTACAAGAAATGCACGATATCTGCAATGACGACGAAAAACGCTTAGCTTTTCTGAGACGACAAGCCATGTTTACCAGTCTTGAAGAAGCTAACAAAATCAAATAGGAAAAATAATGAAAGACGCACTTGGATACAGAGCTAAATTTGGCGTATTAGGTCCTTCGACTAATACAATTGTGCAACCTGAATTTGATGAAATGCGCCCTGCTGGTGTCACAAATCACTACAGCCGTATCGTAATTGAAAATGCAAAAGCTGTTTCAAATGATAGTTTTATGGCCGGCACCAAGATGATTGATGAAGGTACCGAGGAAGCGGTAAGAGGCGTATTAACTTGTGCACCTGACTACTTAGTTATGGGTATGTCTGCGGTGACTTTTTATGGTGGTGCTAAAGGCGCAGAAGCCTGGAAAAAACGCATTGAAACGTTTTCAGGCTTAAGAATTTCAATGGGGTCAGAGTCACTTATTGCTGCGATGGAAGCTATTGGTGGAATTAAAAAGGTAGCCTTTTTATCGCCTTATTTCCCAGTTGCAAACAAAGAAGTTGAAAACTATTTGAGCGATTACGGATACGAAACTGTGCGTGATATTCCGTTACAACGTCCTAGCTGGTTGAGTATTGCTGAAACACCGTTTTCAATGTCTCGCGATACTGTGAAGAAACTTGATAGCGATGATGTTGATGCAATTATACAAGTTGGTACTAACCTTTGTATGGCAAGACTTGCGCCTAAATTAGAACTTGAATTAGGTAAACCAGTTATTGCGATTAATACGTCCACTTATTGGCATGCATTACGTGCATACGGCATAACCGACAAGGTTAGCGGTTTTGGACGTTTGTTAGAGGAGTTTTAAGATGGAGTATGATTACGTACCAATTAGCGAACGTGGTCAATTAAAATGGCCCGATGGTAAAAAAGTCGCTTTGATTTTAACCTTCAATCTTGAAACATGGGATCTGACTAAGGACACCGACGAGCCTTACTATGCTGGTGGTCCAGCAGTATTGCCGGATACTTTGCCTGGTAATATTCCTGATTTTCCAAATTTCAGCTGGCGTGAATACGGTCAGCGTGTTGGCATATGGCGTTTATACGAGCTATTTGATGAACTTAAAGTAAAAGCCAGTTGTACGACTAATGCAGTCACTTTTGAGCGTCGTGCTGCTATGGTGCAAGCTTGTTTAGATCGTGGGTGGGAATTGATTACCCATAACTACGAGCAAGGTGAATTACTTACTAATTTCGCACATCAGCCAGAAAAAGAGCAAGAAGTTATCTCTCGTTCAATCGATATGTTTGAACAATATGTTGGTAGACGTCCGGTTGGTTGGTTGTCGTCGTCATTGCGCGGTACGCTAAATACGCCAGCTATTCTTGCTAAAGAAGGCTACAAGTTTTATTGCGACATTATGAACGATGATCAACCCTTTATGATCCGCACTGATAACGGCCCAATAGTGTCAGTTCCTTACTCTAATGAAATCAATGATTTCACTATCATAACTCGCCGTGGACACACTACCGACGAGTATAGAGATATTTTGATTGAAGAATTGAATGTACTGTATAAAGAAGGTGCAACTCAGGCTCGTATCATGAACGTTGGATTACACCCTCATGTTACCGGTCGAGCTTATCGGATTAGAGCGATTCGAGAGTTTATTGAATACGCAAAAACCTTACCTGATGTTTGGTGGACGACACGAGAAGAGATTGCTGATTGGTATTTAGAACATCAGCAAGAACATCATATTCCTGGTCAAATATAAGTCGAACTGAAATCCAATAAGGAGCCTTTTATGACGAATGCAATACTAAACGACGGCGTTATTCCAGAACCGCAAACTCAAGCAGTACGCGATTTACTTGCGACAACACCTGATAAGCAGCTGTTCATTAACGGAGAGTATTGCTCGCCTAAAAGTGGCCAGTATTTAGAAACCTGCGATCCTGCTACGGGTAAAATCATAGCGCGCATCGCCAATGCGAATCAGGCTGATGTGGATAATGCGGTCGCCGCTGCACAACAAGCATTAAAGGGTCCTTGGGCAACGATGACACCTATGGAACGCAGCATGATTCTAAATCGTATCGCTGATTTAGTTGATCTGCATATGGATGAATTATGCGAATTAGAGGTGCTTGACCAAGGTAAGCCATGGTTTGTGGCACGTTGGGCGGAAGTGCCAGCTGTCGCCGGACAGTTTCGCTTTTTTGCCGGACAAGCACTGACCCTTGATGGCAATACGTTGAACCCATCAGTGAATTACCAACCTGAAGGTAAACAAGTTCATGCCTGGACTGTGCGCGAACCTGTGGGAGTGGTCGCTGCCATTACCCCTTGGAATTCACCGTTAATTCTTACTGCCATGAAGTTAGCTCCAGCGCTCGCCGCAGGCTGCACCATAGTGCATAAACCCGCAGAACTAACTTCGCTCACAGCATTACGTTTGGCCGAGTTAATTACTGAAGCGGGCGTACCACCTGGGGTAATGAATGTTGTGACCGGTGACGGTGCGCAGTGTGGAAGTGTGTTAGCCAGTCATGCGGGTGTGGATAAAGTGGCTTTTACAGGTTCAACAGCTACTGGTCGCGCAATAGTCGAAGCCAGTAAGCAAAATTTAACCCGTGTTACGCTAGAGCTAGGTGGTAAATCGCCAGCCATTGTACTCCCAGATGCTGACTTAGATTTAGCTATTCCAGGCATTGCCAATGGTATCTTTTTCAATGGCGGTCAAGTGTGTGTGGCGAATTCGCGAACCTATATCCATCGTTCTATTTTCGACAAAGTTGTTGAAGGTATTGCAGCTTATGGAGCAGGTTTGAAAGTAGGGCATGGGTTAAACCAAGATACGCAAATGGGACCTGTTGTTTCTGCTCAACAAGCGCAAAAAATTGAGCAGTATATTAAAGGGGCGAAAGCTGAAGGTGCGACTATTTTAACCGGTGGTGAACGTTTCGGCAGTGCTGGGACTTTTATACAGCCCACTGTGGTTACAGGTACAAGCACCACCAGTCCTATTCATTGCCAAGAAGTCTTTGGTCCGGTAATTGTTGCAGAACCTTATGATGACATTAACGAAGCGTTGCAGTGGAGTAATGACAATGAATATGGTTTAGCGGCGAGTGTTTGGACTGAAAATTTATCGACTGCCCATCGTTTGTCTCGTCAGATACAAGCCGGAACCGTTTGGATTAATACCCATTCTATGTTTGACCCAGCGATGCCTATCGGTGGAATGAAAAACTCTGGTTATGGTCGTGACAGCGGCAAGCAAGCCATGGATAACTATTTGGAGTGGAAAACGGTGTGCGCCGTTTTGTAGTGTTAATTTACTCTCTGTAGTAAATCAGAAAGCGGATATTGATGTTTCAATATCCGCTTTTTTAATTGCCCTAGCATCTGTGTTAGACGCTAGGTTAATTGATTGTTGTTAGTTGCTAAACAACCATTTTTCAGTGGTTTTCAATTGGTCTTCAAAACCTTGGATGGCACCTTTTTGCAGCAGGGTTATTGATATTTCATCGTGCCCTTGTAACAAATTTTGGCGTCTAGATTCATCAACAGTAAATGACCAACTGTGCTCAGTTCCATAACTCACTTTACAATTTTCTAAGTCAACAGTAAGTTGAATTGCGTCATGTTGTGCCGTTAGCTTGAATAACTTATCAACTACATCTGAAGGTAAAACAACGGGTAATACGCCGTTTTTGAAACAGTTGTTATAGAAGATGTCAGCGAAGCTAGGCGCAATTACCGCCTTGATTCCATAACCTTTTAACGCCCAAACTGCGTGCTCTCTGCTTGAACCACAACCAAAGTTTTCCCGCGCAATAAGAATGCTGGCATCAGTATATAGAGGGTTGTTCAAAACAAAGTCTGGGTTAGGTCTGCGGGTTTTAGTGTCTGTCCTGACATCACCAGGATCTAAATAACGTAAATCATCAAATAACCAATCACCAAAGCCAAATTTACTAATCGACTTTAAATATTGTTTTGGCAGGATTGCATCAGTATCGACGTTGCTGCGATCAAAAGGTAAAACAGTACCTGTGTGAGATAAGAATTTTTCCATTATTGGACTCCACCTTCAGTGATATCGACAAAATGACCAGCAATAGCTGCAGCCGCAGCCATCGACGGGCTTACAAGGTGGGTTCGTCCACCACTGCCTTGACGTCCCTCAAAATTACGATTTGAGGTAGAAGCGCAATGTTCTCCCGTCATTAAACGATCGGCATTCATCGCTAAGCACATAGAACAGCCAGGCTCACGCCATTCGAAACCGGCAGCCAGAATGATTTTGTCTAAACCTTCAGCTTCAGCTTGTTGTTTGACTAAACCAGATCCAGGTACCACCAAAGCTTGTTTGATTGTTTTGGCAACCTGCTTACCTTCAACTACTTGCGCAACAGCGCGAATATCTTCGATGCGAGAGTTGGTACAAGAACCAATAAAAACACGATCTAAGTTAATATCAGTTATTGGTTGTCCGGCGCTTAATCCCATGTAATCAAGGGCTTTTTGATAGTCTTCAGATTTCCCTTTGAACAGGTTTGGATTGGGGATTAACTGATCAACAGATATCACCATCTCTGGTGACGTTCCCCAACTTACTTGCGGTTTTATATCTTGCGCATTAAATTGAAATTCCACATCAAATTTGGCATCTGCATCACTATGCAATTCTCGCCACATAGTCGTCGCTTCTTGCCATTGTTCGTTTTTAGGCGCAAAAGGACGACCTTCAATGTAATCCTCGGTAACCTGATCATAAGCAACTAGTCCCGCTCGAGCGCCAGCTTCGATGGCCATGTTGCATACTGTCATGCGGCCTTCCATGCTTAAGCCGCGGATGGTTGAACCAGCAAACTCTATGGTAAATCCAGTGCCAGCGGCAGTGCCTATTTTACCAATAACATAAAGCACAACGTCTTTGGCAGTAACACCTGGATGCAGTTCACCGTTTACTTCTACCAGCATATTTTTGGCTTTGCGTTGCAGTAAACATTGGGTGGCTAATACGTGCTCGACTTCGGACGTACCTATACCCACTCCCAATGCGGCAAATGCACCATGAGTTGCGGTGTGAGAATCGCCACAGACTATTGTCATGCCAGGCAGTGTTAGCCCTTGTTCTGGCGAGATGACATGCACTATTCCTTGACGTATATCCTTAAGATCAAATTGCTGAATATTGAAGTCATGGCAGTTATCATCAAGGGTTTTTACTTGGATTCGCGATATGTCATCGGCAATACCTTTGATGCCTTCTTCGCGACCAGTGGTAGGTACATTATGATCTGGTGTAGCAATAACTGAGTCACGACGCCATGGTTGCCGGTTTGCTGCGCGCAATCCTTCAAAAGCCTGGGCTGAGGAAACCTCATGTACTATGTGCCTGTCTATGTATATCAACGACATGCCATCTTCAGAAGTCGTTATACAGCGACGTTCCCAAAGTTTGTCGTAAAGGGTTTTAGGGTTATCTTGTTTAACCATTTAATCTATTCTCCGGATTTCGTTTACTGGCAATTTGCATTTAAATGACTGAAACCAACCGCCGGTTTTGCAGCCATGCTTGATTTGATTTTATCTTTTCGTTACCTAACTTTAAGCGTGTTGGAATGCAGGCGTAATAGATGCTCGAAGATGGATTTCTTCTATGCAACGGGCTTCAATTTCGTCAATACTGTCACCGTGATTGGATAGTGAAATTTGGCCACCTTATACACAAAGCGTTTCTCGTACTGTTGCTATGGCGTTTAAATCATCCTTGTTGTCAGAAATGTCAACAGCTAAAAGATGAGTCATCTTTTCATTCCCTCAGGTTTACTAAACTCAGGTTTTTAATTTATCTGGTTTATTGCTATCTGGTGTTAACTCGCTAAACACGCCATGCATATTTGTAACGATGGATATTTGCGAACTAGAGTAGCGGGCGTTGTTTTTCACGCAATGACAAATATCAATGTTGAAACACTTTCATCTGGTAAATCTGTGTTGGGGTATTGCTTGCTAACTAGGTTTTTGGATTCGAGAAGTGGTTTTAAGTGAACAATAAACGATATTGAGTGTATGGAAGCCTGATTTAGATGATAAAAATCAGGCTTTTATTTTGATTTGTTCTATTTTCTGCTTAGGGCAGTGGGTCCTTCAGTAGAAAGTAATGAGGTTAGTTGCTCTATCCCGTCAGATTGTGCAAAAAAGTAGCCATTAATCATTAATTCAGAAATTTTACTGACTTGCGTAAGTTCGGCTAGTTGTTTTGGACCAGGTAACTCTGGACGACAAATGGCACCTCCAAAATAGTGATCCACATCATCTAGCACCAGTGCGTAATGGTCGTTTGTCGATGCCGCCATCTCATAAGCATCAAGATGCGCTGACCAGTCTAACGAGGCACCCATTGGAATGTCATTAGTGCCGGTTTGAATTAAAGCTGGGACGGCTAAGCCAGAAAAACCTTGTTTATCAATTAATCCAGGCATCGCTGGTGGAGGAGAATAGGCTAATACCAATGCCACACGAGGGTCTGCTTGTGATGCATTCATGCCGTCTGGAATAGTAGCGTTTACGCCACCTTTTACTAACGCAGTTAATGCGCCATAGCTATGACCTGCGGCAATATAACGATCACCGCCATAGGTATCAGCCAATAATTGCATGTCTTCAAGTCGAGCTCGCCAAGACATACTGCGTTCAAATTTGTCACGCAAAGGGTGATCTGTTGAATCCATATGTAATGCACTATACACAGTGAAACCTTGTTCTATCCATGGTTCGATTAACGGATCATATTTCCAAGGGGCAGACAATGCGCCATGAGAAAATAGTATTACTCCTTTTTGTTCGCCTTTAGCCTGCCACTTCCAAACGGAAACGTCTCTATCATTTACTTTTAATGTTGTTGTCTGCGCTTCAAGCGCTAGAACCTGTGTACACAATGAGAACAGTATCGTTAGTGCAAATAACAGCCGATTAAATATCCGTTGTTTGTGGGGGGGAAAAAACATTTTATATACTCCTGTCAGCAGTTCTAGTTTAACGATACGAGTGATTACCTAGGTATATCACTCTTATATCTTGAATAATTTGATAACTGTCAAATCATTCAACAACAAGCTTAAATAAACGTATTTTTTGGTGCTTATATACTGATTTAACATCAAAAAAATCTGATTATTGACATTTGTTAATGCATGGGTGGTTTTCTGCAGTTAAGTTAAGCTCTTAGGCTATCAAATAGAGCACTATTTCATAGGCGATAAAAGCATATTACCCAGCCCCCAAGTCTTCAAACCACAGGGTTTTCGATAACAAGGACAGGTAAATTTGAGCTATCAAAAGAATAAAAGAGGAATAATAAATGGAAATTAGCAACAAGATAATAGTCGCAGTACTAAGTGCCACCTTGTACTTAGTCAATATACCCTCTGCATTTAGTCACAGTGATGAAAACGCAACTGAAACTCATACAACTCGCACGTTATCCATGGATGATGTTAGAGCAAAGTATGCTGATAGTAACTCGAAATTTGTTGATTTGGACGGTATCAATGTTCATTACAAAGACGAAGGGAAAGGCCCCGTTATACTGCTTGTCCACGGAACATTAGGCGATTTATTTGATTGGGATGTTTGGACGCAGGAGCTATTGAAATCTGGTTTCCGTGTAGTTCGTTTTGATATTCCTGGATTTGGTTTGTCGGGCAATATTGCTAATGGTAACTATTCCGTTGATCGCACCCACACCCTGATTGATAGCTTAATGGACCATGTTGGCGCAGAGAAATTTGGCATAGCTGGTATCTCTTATGGTGGCATGGTTGTTTTTCGATATGCCGCAACCCGCACCGATAGAGTAACGTCCATGGTACTTATCAATTCTGCAGGTATTCAGACCGCTAATGCAGTTAAGAGAAAACCAAAAACTCCGGGTGAAAAACCCAAACGTACTAGTATCTTTATGTACTCACCGGTGGTTGAAAAAGATGACATAGTCTCTTTTTACGACAACTATATTAATGACAAAAGTAAAGTTACGCCTGAATTTGTACAACGGAAATTGGACTTTTTGAATATTCAAGAGCGCGATAAAACATCCATCGCAACCTTTAAACTTTATGAAAAAGGCGATCCGCAAAGAGTCTTATCCCATGTAAAAGCCCCAAGCTTGATAATGTGGGGAACGGCAAATAAAGCGTTAGATACAAAAACCGCTAGTGCATTTATTGATGCTTTACCTAATGCGTGTTTAACCAAGTTAGTTACTTTTGAAAGTGGCGGTCACTATATTAATATTGAACGTCCAATCGAAACAGTAAAAGTTGCTCAGTCTTTTTTCCTAGATCTGAAAAGCGCCAAACTTTGTAAGTAGCCATCGCTTTGCATCAAACTGAACTGTCGGTGAGCGAAAGGCTCAGCGACAGTTTTTTATGTAAATGACTACTGAGGACAAGAACCCAGATGCCAGTTCTGTGCATCTATACTGTATAAACTGGTATTTCCCCATGTAGAGCCAGTCAGTGCTTCATCGCTACCTTGTGCAAAATAGCTAGGTGCGTACGGATTACCTGAGCTATAAGCCCTGCCTGCAGTCTTATGGTAATAATTGTAAGTAGTGAATTGCTCACAAGTTGATTCGTCGTCACCATTTCCACCGCCATCATTATTGCCACCGCCATCATCTTTTGAAGTACTGCATGCCTGAACTGGTCCAGTACAACTGGCGTCATCATCTTGCCACTGACACTGCTGTGCTGAAGCGGTTATTTCATTAAGTTTAAATGCATTGGTACTGTATTCTAAATAGCAATTTGCATAATTTGTGTAGTTTAATCGGCCAGCGTTTATATGTTGATCTAATGTGGCTGTTTGGCCAGCATCAATGCTGAAACTGACAGTATCCGTTGCTTGTAAGTTTGTAGAATCGGTGGCCACAATAGTGGCACTTTGCTGACCGCCGGCTAAACTGCATGCCTGAGCACTAAAGGTGTTACCTTGCAATTGAGCCGTTTCATTTCCTGTTAAGAAGCTGACAATTACACTACTTAAATTCTGATTAACGTCTACCACTTTGCCAGAAACCGTGGCGCATTGATTATTCACAGTGGCAATAATTTCAGTTAAAACAGGAGCTGTAGCGGGGGGCGCAGGTCCAATTCTAACGGTACTCGAAGTCGCCTCAGATTGCGCTCCCAGGTCATCTGTCGCAACGGCCGTCACCAGATATAGCTCATCTGCAAGGCTGGCGCTTGAAATAGAAAAGCTGTTATTAGAGAAGGTTTGAGTACTGCTAGAATAATTATTCCCAACCGAATCTTCTATTTCAAAATCAACCTGTATCACCTGTCCATCAGGGTCACTGACAGTGCCCGTAATCAGAATTGTTCCGCTATTTTCCTGAGTATTTAAGGAATCTACCACAGGCGCTATATTGCGGCTTACTCGCTGATTGTTGTCAGCAAAAAATTGTCCTAAATACATCGCATAGTTAATGCCTGCGCCACTGATATAAGAGCCACTCGCTCCTTGGCCTCCAGACCAAGAGTGGTCAACCCCATTTAACCACAACATTGAAACCCGGTTGTCTTGCCATAAAGTTTCATCGGCGGTTCTGCCGGCTAGGGTAATCTGTTGGCTGCTAGGGATTTGTTGTACGCCATAAACAGCGGCCATTCCTTGTGCATTTTGTTGGTTGTAACAGGTGTCAACCGTGGTGTCAGCATCTCCATGTGCTATTGACGCAATCTGTGTATCGAAATGAGAAGCAAAAGCGCCAGCATAAGTTTGGCAGCGACTGGCTACATTGGCCGACTCGCAACTTCCTAGTGCGCCACTGGAACTCGTGCCAATACTGGGGCCCGCGCTAATCCCCATTCCTGCAAAAATATCTGGGGCTAAACACGCTGTCGTATTCGCAAATGATGCCCCTGAAGAAAGTCCTGAAATATATACCTGATCATCATCAATGTTATAAGTAGGGTCACTGCGCAATGCTGTGGCTAGATTAATTAGGTTTTGATAATCAGCGGCTGTTCTTGACTTGGTCCCTTGCCAATATGACCAGCAACCAAAACCTGCTTTATTCATGGCGTTGGGCACAGCAACTACCATTCCATAAGCCTCAGCTGCTTGTTCCAAGTTTGCATTTAAATAAGTATCTATTGACTGAGTGCAGCCATGCAAAACTAACAACAATGCTCGTCCTTGACCCACGGAAGAGATGCTATCGGGGGTATAGATATGTACCTGACTAAACCCACCTACAGATTGATTATTTTGCCAACTACCGGCATTTGCACCTGAGGACAAGATTAATGTAAGCCAAAATAATCCATTCAGGATTCGAATATTTTTTAATAACATGTGTTTACCTTTTTTGTTAAAAAAATGTAAACGTAGCTTAGGGGCTTGTTTGAAATTTCGCCTTAGTACTTTAGTACAGCGCAAATCTCAGCAGTCAAATCACTCAGTAAATAACTACTCAGCGGCTCTGAAAAATTAAAACAGCAGTTTTTGCCCCTGATGAGGAATGATAATTTCCAAGCCTAAGTCATTTGCTTCATCGAGTTGTTGTTTGATGTTATGACGAGGATTGACACCTTTAGCCAGAGTATACTTAATATGACTAATCACCACTTTAAGGTTGTTTAGCGGCGTTTCGCCATCAATTTTGGAGGCAAAATTATGTAACTCTTGGATTAACAATTTCGGGGTTAGGTGGCCAAATAATAAGTTGTGTGGACGTTTATTTTCAAAAGATACTTCAATTACCATACCGCGCAATTGTTTATGCTTTATTTGCTTTGCAAGGTATGTCCAAATTGCTTCGAGTTTACCCTGTTTCTCTACAACATCGGGTCCGGTATCACCAAAATACACAAACATATCACTGCCATTTTCAATTACAAATGCACTGGATTCAACAGGGTGGCTAAGACTAAAGGCGGTTACCACAAGATCTGTGTCTTCAATGTTTATGGGTTTGCCAACAGGCAGATCAACAACATGGTATTTGTTCAACATTGGTGGAATACCACGATCGGTGAAATTCGCCCAAGCTTTACCGTTAAAGTAGGTTTCGCCAATCATATTGTTCACCGATGCCAACCCATAGATATTTTTACTCGTGTCTTCGGGGGATGCGACCAACATGCCATTTATATGATCAAGGTGGGCATGGCTGATTAAGTAACCCTTAACATGTTCTCTTAAAATGGTTCCCGCTGTTGTCCAGTTGTCATTTTGCTTAATAGGTAAGTCAGCGAAAGCGTTTTGTTGAACACTTTGATTAATACCGTTCACTATTGTCCCTGCATCTAACGCGACATAGTGAGAACTATTGAGTGAACGTAATAAAAATGCACTTAAATTACCATCCTCAATGCCACCACTATCGCCTAAAACGATAAGTTCAAATGCGGAAGATTGGGATGTTTCGGCCATGCCTGCATGTTGATGTGCAAAAGTCTGAAACGAGATGATTAGTGTTAAGGCTAGTAGCTGTTTAGTAAGGCTTGCAAAATTTTTCATTGTTATTGAGCTTGCTGTCGTGAGCTTGAATAATGATCTAAAAAAATGTCGACGGTTTGCTCTATTACAAAACGTTTTTCATCTTCGCTAAGTTGCGATTGTAACTTAAACACCAAGGGCCAGAAACACCGTCCTTTGACTAAGTCGTTTAATTGATCAACTGCAAAATTTATGTCTTTGATAATCAGTGTATTGTCTTTTACGGCAGCTTTAATAAAACGGTGAACAGCAGTCTCCAAGCTAACAAGCCTGTCGATTCCTTTTTTTAGGGTGTCTTGTTCATAAAAAAAGCTTCCTATGGCAACACGAACTAATTCTATGTGTTGTTCGTCGCTCATCGAGTTCACTTGTTCTTCAACTAATTTCACAAATTGCTCATACATCGGCTTATCTGGCTGATAAACCACAGCGCTTTTGAGAAATGATGTTTCCCACTTATCAGTTAACAGATGCATGACTAATTCGGCTTTAGTGGCAAAATGATTATATACAGTCCGTTTCGACACACCGGCAATCTCAGCAAGCCGGTCCATGCTTGTAGCTTGTACGCCAAACTCTTGAAAGGCGCTTTTGGCAGCTTCCACAATTGCTTCACGTTTTATTTCACTACGGCTTTTTTTTGCTGTCTTCATAAATCTCTGCAACTTACTTTAACAATATTACTATTTTCAAATATGCATCATACATTTGTAGTTTACTTTCAACTAATTGATAATGTAAACTACACCGAGTAGTTTACTTTTAAGCTATGCATTTATCAATAGTTCCGATCAGTTATATTAAATAGAGAAGTTCCTGCAATGAGATTATTTTTACGTGCACTGCCTGCCCGTTTTTTATTAGCGCTTTCAGTGGTGTTGCTGAGTGCTTGTGGTGAAGAAAGCCAACAACAATTTCAGCCCGAAAAACCCCGCGTGGTGAAACTGACTCCAGTTATATCGGCATCCATTCAAAACCAATCTACGTTTCCTGCCGTCGTCTCGCCAGTGAAAACCATCGACTTGAGTTTTGAAGTTACCGGGCGCTTAATTCAAACAGATATTGTTACCGGGGAAAATGTTGAAAAAGGACATTTGCTTGCTAGTTTAGATCCAAAACCCTTTGAAAGAAGAGTAAAAGAGCAACAAACTCGACTACAACAGGCCGATCGAGAGTTGAGTCGAATTGAGTCAATGTTTGATAAAAAGCTGGTATCCCAAAGTAATCTAGATGATGCAAAAACAGAATACGAGTTGGCTGAAATCGATTTGTCCAACGCACTACAAGATCTTGAATACACTAAGTTACGTGCGCCATTTGACGCGCTGGTTGCGAACCGTTTAATTGATAACAATAGTTTTGTCACAGCCGGTCAATCCTTAGCTCAACTGCAAGATGTATCCCGTATCTATTTTAATATTAATGTTCCAGAACGTGTGTTATCGGCCAATGAAGGACGCAAAATAATTAAAGCGCAGGCGTCGATACTTGGTAATCCGGATAAGTGGTACGACTTAGTCTACGTAGAGCATTCCACTCAGCCTGATGCGGTTACGCAAACCTACCAAGCCGTGTTCGCATTGGAAGGTCAAAATCAAATTCAGGTAACTCCCGGCGCAAGAGCGATGGTAAATGTGACAGTGGAAACGCCGAATAACAGTGGTAGTTTGCTTATCCCATTCAGAGCGCTTGTCGGCAATGACGCTGATGGCTTTTTTGTATGGCGTTATGTCGCTGAATCCCAAACTGTTGAAAAAGTGCAGGTCAATGTGCACAGCATCGAGGACGCTACAGTGGTCGTTGATGGTGAACTAAATGAGCATGATTTTGTTATTTCGGCTGGGGCTACATTGGTGAAGGCGGGTATGAAGGTCGAACCATACCACGGAGAAAAATAATATGGATATTGCTCGCTATGCTATGCGCACGCCAGTCAATATCTGGCTGTTTATTGTAGTCTTCATTTTAGGTGGTTTAATTGCGCTGTCTGAAATTGGACGTCTTGAAAATCCTGCGTTTACTATTAAACAAGTCAAAGTCATTACTGCATTTCCCGGAGCAAGTGCTCAACGAGTTGAAGAAGAGGTCACAGAGCCCCTTGAAATAGCAATACAGCAGATGTCTCAGTTGTATCGATTGACCTCTATTTCTTCGCCTGGACAGTCTGAAATTACGGTTGAAGTGCAACGTCACTATGACAGCAAAATGTTACCGCAAATTTGGGATGAGTTAAGAAAACGACTAGGTGACATGAGCGGTTCACTACCTGTTGGTGCGCAAGAACCTCAGGTGTTCGATGATTTTGGTGATGTATACGGTTTATATTATGCCTTGGTTGCGCCAGATTTTACGCCTTTTGAAATGCGCGAATTTGCCCGCATTATTCGCAGACAATTGTTGACCACTGAAGGTGTGGCAAAAGTGGAAGTGAATGGTGTAATGCAAGAACAAGTCGTTGCTTATATCGACCCTTATCTTATTGCCGGATTAGGGATGAGCTTTCCAGACATCATCAGTCTGTTTGAAGATAACTTAAAACCCTTCAATAGTGGCCGTATTCAAGTGGACGGCAAGAAAATTCGACTTCTTGTGGAGAATCCAGCGGATCGACTTGAAGAGCTCAGTAACTTGTCTTTAGTCATACCTGGTACTAATCGTTCCGTGCGTATTAAAGATATTGCAAGGTTAGAATTAGAACCAGCTGAAATCCAACCTTCAATGATCCGTTATCAAGGCAGCGAAGCCATCACACTTGCGGTATCTGCGATTGATGGTGTGAATATCGTAGAGGTTGGGCAACATGTACGCAAAACCGTAGATGGTTTGCTCGATGAACTGCCGCTGGGAATGACACTGACACCCATCTATGACCAAGCCAAAATCGTGGATGATTCTGTTGGTGGGTTTATTACCAATCTTATTATGTCAGTGGTAGTTGTAAGCTTGACTCTTTGGTTGTTTATGGGCTGGCGTTCAGCAACGGTAGTGAGTTCAGTACTTGTTATCACCGTGTTAGGTACTGTGATGATAATGTGGCTGATGGGAATTCAGCTACAGCGCATTTCACTAGGCGCTATGGTCATTGCAATGGGGATGTTGGTCGACAACGCTATTGTAGTGGCTGAAGGTATGATGCTGAAAATTAGAGGCGCGACTAAACCTGAAGATGCCGCAAGTTACGTTGTAAAGCGCACCCAATGGCCTTTGCTTGGGGCTACGGTTATTGGTATTGCCGCGTTTTCTGGGATCGGTTTATCTGATGATGCCACTGGTGAATTCTTATATTCACTATTTGTGGTGGTATTAGTGTCACTCTTGTTGAGCTGGGTATTAGCCGTAACTGTTGTGCCTGTGCTGGGCGGCTATGTTTACAAATCCGAAAAGGTTGTGGGTACGCAGCAGAGCCTCAGTGGAATTCAAAAAGGGTTCTTGCACATATTACATAAAGCGTTGAGGTTTAGATGGGTTACCTTAATATCATTGGTACTTATCACCGTTATTGCTTTTGCAAGTTTTGGCTTTGTTAAACAGGGATTCTTTCCGTCCTCCAATACCCCCATATTTTTTATTCATTATTGGGGTCCTCAAAATCAAGATATACGATACACCGAACAGAAAATTGAACTTGCTGAAAAACGCATTTTGGATTTTGAAGGGATCGAATCTGTTACTAGTTTTGTTGGCCGTGGAGCAGACCGTTTCACTTTAACTTATGCGCCGCAAGCTAATAATGAAAGCTATGGCATGTTATTTATTCGGGCTAAAAGTCTAGACGTTATAGAGCAGTTGGCTCCCGCTATATTGGAAAAGATAAAACCTGTTGATCTGAATGCTGAATTTTACTTGGAACGCATGCAATTCGGACCAGGCTCTGGCGCAAAACTGCAAGTGCGCTTTTCCGGCCCTGATCCATTGGTTCTGCGTGATCTGGCGGCCCAAGCTATCGATATATATCAGCAAGACGGTGAGACTCGAGACATTCGTCATGACTGGCGTGACAAAGGATTAGCGTTAAATGCCCATTATGATGAGTTTAACGCTGGTATGTCTGGGATTTCACGGGCTGATTTTAACGACGCGATTCAATATGCTAGCGACGGTTTAAGTTTAGGGCAGATTCGTGATGGGGATTATTCGTATCCAATAAAAGCCAAAATGGCGACAGCTGGGCAGACACCCATTGAAGCAATTCAGAACAATCAGGTGTGGAGTTCACAACAACGGGTCTACATCCCATTCCAGCAAGTGTCTAAAGAACTAGAATTGGTCAACGAAGAAGTTCTCATTCAACGTCGCAACCGGATTCGTACTATAACGGTGAATGCCGAGCCTGATTTTGGTCAAACAGCAGGTGAAGTATTTGATCGTATTCGTCCCGTAATGGAAGCAATTGATTTACCCGATGGTTATCATTTGGAGTGGGGCGGAGAATATGAAAGCTCGCAAGAAGCCCAAGAAGCCTTAGGTAAAGGTTTGCCCGCAGGGTTCTTGGTGATGTTCTTAATTTCGGTGTTACTGTTCGGCCGAGTAAAACAACCACTAATTATTTGGATGGTGGTGCCTATGGCAGTTGTTGGTGTAGTTGCAGGCCTGTTGGCAGCCGATATGCCGTTTGGTTTTATGTCGTTGCTCGGCTTTTTGAGTTTATTCGGTATGCTAATAAAAAATGCCATTGTTTTGATTGAAGAAATTGACTTATTAATTGACGAGGGACAGGTTCCCAAACTCGCTATTACTAATGCCAGTTTAAGTCGTTTGAGACCCGTTTCATTGGCCGCAATCACCACGATTTTAGGTATGGCACCTCTTTTGTTTGATGCGTTTTTTGCTGACATGGCAGTGACAATTATGGGTGGATTGGCTTTCGCCACTGTACTCACGTTAATTGCTGTGCCCGTGTTGTATAGTGTATTTTTCAATATTAGCTACAGAAAATAATCCGTAGATTTAGAAATTCCTCAGCTTGATCAAAAATGCCAGTTAGTTACCTAACTGGCATTTTTTATTGAGAAAGTTACCAAGACTCTCGAATTTATCTATCTTTTAGAGTGTAAATAATTGACCTTTTTTGATCTTGTTTTTATTTTTAAGCAAGCTATTATTAGCATTCCATTGTGAGGATAAAATGTACAACTACCGCAACACAATAAAGAGTAATTTACTCACCTTACCAAATTAAGCCGAGCGTATTCCTTACGCTCGGCGATACTTTCCTGTTCGTTAATTTAAGTTAGTTAGTAACGTTAGCAAGCGTAATACGCCTGCTCATTAAAATATTCATATTTGCAAATCCTGGTTTACCTTTTAACGTCAATATTCACCGACGCTAGTCACCGTGTTCAACTGAATAGGTTAGCGCAGTAGTGGTTTTTATATTGTCTGAAGTTGAAAGGTTAAACATAAAACAGAAACGATAATTTCAAACCAAGGTGCACGGCAAAGTGCCGTTAACCGATCTCAATGAAAGAGGTGATTTATGCAAAATAAACCTGAAATATTTATTTCAACTTCTGATTTAGCCATGCTTGAGGAACAACTTGAAGCGTCAAAATTGCCTGAAGAATTAGTCGCTGCCTTAGAAGATGAACTTGCACGAGCAACCGTTATTGACGGTAAAAATATGCCAGAAGATGTAGTGACTATTGGCAAACAAGTGACCTTCAAAATACTAGATAGCGATAAGTTGTTTACAAAAACCTTATGCCTTCCCGCCGATACGGCCAAGCATGCAGATAGCATTTCAGTTTTCGCTCCCATAGGTTCAGCTTTATTAGGCTTAAGAGCTGGTCAGAGTATTGACTGGCAAACTCAACGTGGGCAGCAGTCAGTGCAAATAGTACAAGTGAATACTGGATCTAGCTAAACATCTTATTGTCTTCGGAAAGCTCGTGGAAATGGGTTCTATGGGCTTTCTTTGCAGTTGATTTGTGCTTAATTCATCACATTCAAAGTTTCACTGATTCTGCAGCTACAAAAAAACTTAATGGAAAATATAGGGTTACGATTGATGACATACACAAATCAAACTATTTCAGACTTAAAACAAACCAGCCCAGCTCAGGCGGAGTTCTATCAAGCCGTTGAAGAAGTGCTGAACTCCTTGGATCCCATATTGGAATCCAACAGTAAATATCGTCAACAAGCAATTATTCAACGTATAGTCGAGCCGGAACGGCAGATTATGTTTCGCGTTCCTTGGATTGATGATAATGGCGACATTCAGGTCAATAAGGGGTATCGGGTTGAGTTTAATTCTGCCCTTGGACCCTATAAAGGCGGCTTAAGATTTCATCCTTCGGTGAATGCTAGCATCATAAAGTTTTTAGGCTTTGAGCAAATTTTTAAAAACTCCCTTACTGGTCTATCTATTGGCGGAGGTAAAGGTGGAGCAAACTTTAATCCTAGAGGACGTTCCAATAATGAAATTATGCGTTTTTGCCAATCTTTTATGAGTGAACTTTACCGTCATATTGGCCCAACTACAGATGTTCCTGCGGGCGATATTGGCGTGGGCGCAGCTGAAATAGGTTATATGTTTGGTCAATATAAGCGCCTAACTGGGCGTTACGAAGGGATCCTAACTGGAAAAGGTCTGCTTTGGGGAGGTTCATTAGCACGTAAAGAAGCCACTGGATACGGAACAGTGTATTTTGCAGATAATATGCTAAAAGCCAGAGAAGACAGTTTAGAGGGGAAAACGTGTTTAGTTTCAGGGGCGGGTAATGTGGCAATTTATGCAATGGAAAAACTTTATCAGTTGGGGGCTACGCCCATCAGTTGCAGCGATTCTTCAGGCACTATTTATCATCCCAATGGTATCGACCTAGAATTGGTAAAGCAGCTCAAAGAACAGCAACAAGCCAGTTTAATTGCTTATATTGAAAAGTATCCTAATGCTAAATATACGCCGACTTCAGATTATCCATCAGACGGTCATGCAGTTTGGCGTTATTGCGCTGATGCTGCATTTCCATGCGCGACGCAAAATGAGTTAACCAAGTCAGATGCTGAAGAATTACTCGCTAATGGTTGTCACTTGGTTTGCGAAGGGGCCAATATGCCATCCACTCAAGAGGCTGCCGATTTGTTTGTTGCATCTGATATCGCTTATGGCCCGGGCAAAGCCGCTAATGCTGGTGGTGTGGCAACAAGCCAACTGGAAATGGCGCAAAATGCGAGTATGCAGAAGTGGACGTTTGAACAAGTTGATCAGCAACTACAGCACATTATGGAAAACATTTTTGTGATTGCAAATGAGACAGCCAAAGAATTTGGCCAGGCTGGAAATCTCGTTCTTGGTGCCAATATAGCCGGCTTTCGCCGTGTTGCGGATGCGATGATCGAACAAGGTGTTGTTTAGTCAATCAGCATAGATTACTGATACTTCTACTCTGCTTTTTATGCCATTTAGCAGAAAAAGTGTGAGAAATGACTCAGCAACATGAAACAGCCAAAGAGAGTCGCTGCGAGAATCCATTTTTTAGTACAATTTATAGTCAGTTTTCCTCGACTTTTCGTGCATATTTATATATAGTGCGCGCCGTTTTGAACTAAGTAGTATTGCGCAGCGACATTGGGCTTTTATTGTGAACCTTGGTTTGTTTTTGTTGCTTTTTTACTATTTGGAATTTCGTTTTGATATCTACCGCAAACATCACTATGCAGTTTGGCGCTGAGCCACTGTTTGAAAACATCTCTGCTAAATTTGGCAATGGCAATCGTTATGGCTTAATTGGCGCTAATGGCTGTGGTAAATCCACACTTATGAAAATTCTCAGTGGCGATTTAGCACCTACCTCTGGCAACGTTTCTGTTTCACCTGGTCAAAAATTGGGTAAGTTAAGCCAAGATCAGTTCGCGTTTGAAAAATATTCTGTGGTTGATACCGTTATTATGGGTGACATGGAGTTATGGAAGGTTAAACAAGAGCGTGATGAAATTTACGCCAAACCTGAAATGAGCGAAGCTGATGGTATGCATGTGGCTGAATTAGAAACCCTTTATGCTGAAATGGACGGTTATACTGCTGAATCACGGGCAGGCGAGATTTTGTTAGAAGCGGGTATCGATGAACATTATCACTACGGTTTGATGTCACAAGTATCACCAGGTTGGAAAGTCAGGGTGTTACTTGCACAGGCTTTATTCGCCAATCCAGACATATTATTACTCGACGAACCTACCAACAACTTGGATATTTATACTATCAATTGGTTAGCTGAAGTGTTGAATCAGCGTAAGTCTACCATGATAATTATTTCCCATGATAGGCACTTCTTGAATTCCGTGTGTACCCACATGGCAGACATCGACTATGGTGAATTACGTATTTATCCAGGTAATTATGAAAAGTATCAAGAAGCTGCTTCACTTATTCAAGAGCAGTTGTTGCGAGAAAATGCCAAGAAGAGCGAAGAAATAGAAGAATTACAGGCTTTTGTTGCACGCTTTTCTGCCAACGCCTCGAAAGCTAAACTGGCAACTTCTCGTGCGAAAAAAATGGATAAGATCCAATTGGATGAGGTGAAGAGCTCGAGTCGTCGTACACCGCGTATTCAATTCAAACAACATCAAAAACTGCACAGACAAGCTCTGATTTTAGAAGATATGAGTTTTGGTTTTGAAGAAGAGCTCTTGTTCAAAGACGCTAATCTGTTATTAGAAGCGGGTGCAAAGTTAGCCATTATTGGTGAAAACGGTGTGGGTAAAACCAGTTTCTTACGTTGTTTGATGGATCAATTGAAAGCGGAAGGTGTGGTTAAGTGGTCTGAGAATGCCACTGTCGGCTATTGTCCTCAAGACAGTTCAGACGATTTCGATTGTGATTTAAGCCTTTTTGATTGGATGTCTCAATGGCGCACGCCAAAACACAACGATTTGATGGTCCGAGGTTTATTGGGCAGTTTGTTATTTAGCGCAGACGACTTCAATAAAAAAGCGAAAGTGTGTTCAGGTGGTGAGAAAAATCGTTTGTTATTCGGCAAGCTGATGATGGCTGACTTAAATGTGTTGGTGATGGATGAGCCTACTAACCACATGGATATGGAAGCGATTGAAGCACTTAACAATGCTTTGAAAGATTTCGATGGGACTTTAATCTTTGTAAGCCACGACCGCGAATTTGTTTCCTCTTTGGCGACTCGTGTTATTGAGATTAAAGATCAACAAGTAATTGATTTTCAGGGCACTTATGAGGAATACCTTTCTCATCAAGGGTTACAAAAAGCAGTAGCTTAAGACCGAACTCAGACAATATTGATGAATCAAAAGCGCGCGAATTAGGGCGCGCTTAAATCAATAACTTCATTCGTTGTTGAGTTTTAGGTTTTTCGGTATTACATCATGCTTGCGTAAAATGTTATCAATTTCGCCTTCCTGTTTAAGTGCTCTTATTGCTGCATTTAGATTCGGTAACAGATGACTCAGTTCTCGACGAAGGCGTAAAACGATATCGCCATGGGAATGAACACTGGCGAGTGATATTTTGACATTATGTTTTTTGGCCCAGTGACGAGCGGTTAAATTTTCTAGAATGGCGACTTCAAAACGGCCTCTTTTTAAGCCTCTAATTAATCCATCTTCTGTGCTAAAGTCGATTCTTGTAAACATATCATCATCGAAGTAACTATAGCCTGCAATAGTACCTACATGTTTGTCATAAATGGCGTGAGGATCTGCATATTTCTCGGCGTTTTCTTGTAAGGTGACATTGTATTCGGTTAATTCAAAAATCATAATGGATTGCACATATTCATCTCCCATATCACCATTTTTAAACCAACTCGGGCTCATAAAATCGATATCTAATTGATTTTCTTCGAATACTTTTGCTGCTCGTTTGGGCGGATAATAATAAAACTCATAAGAGTAGCCAGCCTTTTCCAATATTAAGTCAATCACTTCTGCGAAGATGCCGGGGTTTGCATCATCGCCGGAGTATCCATAGGGAGTCCAAGATTCGGTGCCAATTAAGTTGTATTTTAATGTGATTGATTTTTTATCGATTGCCTGAGAAGTTGAAACCATTCCAAAATAAGCCAAAACAAAGAATAGCATCCAAGCCAAAAGCTGGGTTCTAACAGAGGATATCTTGAAAAAACTGCAACAAGTCATAAAACTTACTCGTGTCCAAGAGTGAATTGTGAAATTAAGTGAAGTTGAAACTTCATTTATTCTACATAATACGTCATAAATTTATTTTTTCCTGTTTGATTAGCCGTTATTGTCTAATAAACTTCCACTGCGACTTAAAAATCAGTGTTGCATCAGTTTATGTAATATTTAAAAGCAAATTTGTTAGCTTCGTAAAGTTTACGTAAATTCAATTTTTTATTGCTGCAGAACTTGTACACTACCTTTATTATTTTAATCAAAATGCACAAATTACATGGACTTATGTTGTCACCTTTTTCTCCTATGAACAAAAAAATAAAGGGAATTTCGCTATTGTTTATTTTGGCGTTGTTGCATGGGTGTGCTTCTGTCAAGTTAGACCAAGACAAAGAAATCCCAGCATTACCCAATGAGTGGCAGTTTCAGCACAGTGCCAATAAAATCGACGATAACTGGTTAGCAAATTTCACTTCTGATGCAAATAACCAACATTTAACCTCGTTGCTTAATGAAGCTATTCAAGCAAATCAGGCTATTCGCGCTCAAGCCTATTCTGTAGACATCGCTGAGCAGAGTCTGACTATTGCTAAAAGTAATTTTTGGCCATCACTGGATGCATCTTTTGATGCGTCTCGAAGTCGTAGTAGCGGTAATAGTTTTAGCCTAGAAGCTCAACTTTCTTATGAACTTGATATTTGGGGGGCGTTGTCGGACGCAGAGCGTCAAGCAAAGCTCAATTATTTGCAGGCTAAAGCTGAATTAGAAGAGGCAAGATTGCAGCTCGCTGGCAACGTTATTGTCGCTTATGCGAATGCGTCTAGGGCTTTTCAGCGGGTTGAGCTGGCCGCTCAACAAGTTCAAAATTCAACTGACAGTCTAGACATTATTGAACGTGGTTATCGGGCCGGCCTAAACGAATCTTTAGATGTATACCTTGCTCGTAATGAACTTAACAGTGATAAATCCACACTTGCAACAAACCAGCAAACATTACTGGAGAGTGTACGAGCTTTGGAACGGTTGTTAGGGCGCTACCCTGATGCAAAACTGGATGTAACTCAAGTATTGGCATTGCCTGATGTGGATGTTGCAGTCGGTTTACCTTCTGAGTTGGTGACCCGCAAACCAGCCTTACAAGCCAGTTGGCTGGCGTTAATGGCACAAGATGCAACCCTTGCCATTGCACATAAAGCTCGTTTCCCTGCAATCAATTTGGCCGCTAGTGTTGGTCCCTCAAGTGATTCTCTATCCGATTTACTATCAGCTTCCGCAGGCTGGTCGTTGATTGGCAGTATCTCAGCTCCGATTTTTAATGCGGGTAAACTGCGCGCCAACGAAGAGATTGAGTTGTTAACCTTAAAAAGTCTGGAAGAAGATTATTTAGATTCGGTGTTGAATGCATTACTCGATGTTGAAAATGCATTGTCTGCCGAGGCGAGTTTAGTTGAACGTTATCAAGCGACCCAAAAAGCGGCTGAAAATGCGCAATTTGCAAATCAACTGTCTTTCGAGCAATACCAAGCCGGTCTAATTACTTACACCACAGTGTTAGAAGCCCAAGCGAGATTAATTGCGGCCGAAAACAATCTTATTGATATTAAAACTGACTTAATTGCGAATCGAGTGCAACTGCATGTTGCCCTTGGAGGAGGAATGAACCTCTACGCCCCTATTCAAGAGCTTTGATTAAATGGTAATTTCTAAAAAAATCGTACTGCCCATTGTTGTTTTACTTATCACTGTAGTTACCGTGTTGATCATCTACAACAACCCTCCCCAAGCTGGCCGTCAAAAGCCATCTAGTGCGGCAGTGTTAAGTGTCGAAACGCAACTATTGCGACCTCAACGTTTTCACATCACTTTGGATAGCTACGGGGTAGTTACTCCGCGCACACAAAGCACCTTAATGTCGCAGGTGGCTGGGCAAGTCGTGTTTGTCAACGATGGTTTTCGCACCGGCGGATTCTTCCAAAAAGGTGATTTGTTAGTCGCCATAGATGATAGCGACTATCTTGCTGAAGTAAATATCGCCAAGGCGAATCTTATTACTGCGCAACAAAATTTAGCTGAGGAGATGGCTCGGTCTGAACAAGCTAAAATAGATTGGCAGCGCTTAGGCGGTAAACAAAAACCAACAGATCTGGTTTTACGAATACCGCAACAGGAAAGTGCGCAAGCTAATTTGACCTCTGCAAAAGCACAATTGTTAAAAGCTGAATTATCGCTAAAACGGACTAAGATAGTCGCGCCTTACAGTGGGCGTGTGGTCACCCAAAACGTCGATATTGGCTCGGTTGTTTCCAACAATACAGAGTTGGCGAGCATTTATGCGACTGACTATTTGGAGGTTCGATTAGCGATTAACAATAGTGATTTAGGCTTTGTGAATTTACCGGAAGCGAATATCGACAATACAATCTCTACGCCACCTATCAATGTGACTTTCACATCTGATCTGATTGGTCAGCAGAGTTGGACAGGTAAAATTGTGCGCACCGAAAGCGCTATAGATTCTGTTTCGCGACAATTGTACGTGGTCGCGCAAATAGATGATCCCTTTAATCAGGCTATCGAAAGGGGCGTCTCGATTAAAATAGGTGAGTATTTAAGCGCAGAAATAGATGGCCGAACAATCGAAGAGGCTATTGTTATACCGGTAACGGCTATCTATCAAGGGAGTTATGTTTATATTGAAGAAGATGGTGTACTGCTGAGAAAAGAAGTACAAATTGCATGGCAAAATGATCGCCAAGCCTTAATTAAATCTGGCTTGGAAGGCGGTCAAGCGTTAGTTATAACGCCACTGGGACAAGTTAGTTCTGGAACCGCTGTTTCAGTAATAAATCAAGATGGAAAAAGCACTAAAAGGCTTAAAAATACTGAGCGTAAAGGCAAAGAACGATCTAAAAATCCTAACCTAAGACCAGACAAAACAAATAGTCGTCCTGGATCTAACTCTGCAGCGCAGAAGGAAGGGTAAATGATTGCTTGGTTTGCAAGAAATTCGGTTGCCGCGAATCTGCTAATGATCACCATCATTGGTGCGGGTCTATTGAGTCTGTCGAATCGAATTCCTCTGGAAGTTTTTCCTTCCTTTGAAGTCGATGTGGTGTCAGTCAGTGTCACCTTGGATGGGGCAACGCCAGAGGATATCGAGCAGGGCGTTACTATTCGCATTGAAGAAGCGGTGCAAGACCTCGAAGGTATCACTAAAATCATTAGTCAGTCTTCTGAAGGGGGCGGAAGTGTTACCTTTGAACTTGATAGTGATTACGACAGGCGCGATTTACTTGCCGATATAAAAAGTAGAGTCGATGCCATCAATACATTTCCAGCCGAAGCTGAAAACCCGGTTGTTGCCTTAGCCGATCGCAAACGAGATGTGATTACGGTAGCTGTCACAGCTCCTTACAGCGAGAAGGAAGTGCGTGAATATGCTGAGAAGGTGCGAGATGAGTTACTTGCTATTGATGGTGTTACCCAAGTAGAGTTAGATGGTATCCGCAATTATGAAATTGCCATCGAACTTAGTCTAGATAAAATCCGAGAGCTTGATTTAACCATTAGCCAAGTATCTGATATTATTGATAATAATAGTGTCGATGTGTCTGCAGGTAATTTACGTACTGAAAGTGGCGATGTACTGATTCGTTCAAAAGGCCAAGCATACCGAAAGGACGAGTTTGCATCTATTCCAATCAAAACTAATTCAGATGGCTCAATTATCCGCTTACAAGATATCGCTAATATTCAAGATGGCTTTGAAGAAACGCCGGTGCGAACGCGATTTAATGGTCAGCAGGCAGCATTTATTGAGGTTTATCGAATTGGCCAACAAAGTGCCATAGAAGTCGCCGATAAAGTAAAAAATTACATAGACGAACATCAACAGAGTCTGCCCAAAGGTTTTACTTTGAGCTACTGGGATGACGACTCTATGATTGTTAAAGGGCGTATTTCTAGCTTGGTTTCAAATGCGATTCAAGGCGGAATTCTAGTCCTTATTCTACTCACGTTATTTTTGCGTCCATCTATCGCATTTTGGGTATTTATTGGTATCCCTGTGGCATTCATGGGGGCGTTTATACTGATGCCAGTTTTTGGTGTGACGTTAAATATGATGAGCGTATTTGGTTTTATTTTAGTGTTGGGGATCGTTGTCGACGATGCCATTGTTACCGGTGAAAATATTTACACCCACTTAGGTACTGCCAAATCAGGCGAGCAGGCTGCCATTGAAGGGACACTTGAAGTCGCTAAGCCGGTTACGTTCGGCATTTTAACTACTGTAGCGGCATTTCTGCCATTAGCTTTTATTGAGGGGCGAAGGGGGGATGTTTTTGCTCAGATTCCCTATGTAGTAATTCCCGTTTTACTGTTATCCCTTATCGAGTCCAAGTTTATTTTGCCTTCACACTTGAAGCACTTGAAACTGAGAACTGAAAAAACCAAACAAAGTAAATTGGATTACTACCAGCAAAAATTTGCCGACGGATTCGAGCAGGCCATACTGCGCTATTATCGACCTGCGTTGGTAAAAACACTGCGTTATAAGTGGACTACCATAATGACTTTCAGTGGTATTTTTGCAATTATTTTAGTGCTTATTCTCAGTGGCTGGACGCGTTTTGTATTCTTCCCTCGAATCCCTAGTGAAACAATAACGGTATCCTTAACCATGCCAACAGGCACTGCATTTGAAATCACTAACAAATATATTGTGAAAATAGCCGATGATGCCCGAGAGTTGCAGGAAAAATACACCGAGGAAGATACCGGTGAAAGTATTATCTTAAATATTTTAGCCACCACCGGTGGGCGCGGCGGGACAACTAATGCCGGTAGTGTAAGATTTGAAATTACACCACCAGAATCGAGAGCTTCGACTATTACATCCGCTCAATTGTTAAATGAATGGCGCAAGATGATTGGGGATATTCCTGGGGCTGAAGCGCTAAGTTATCGGGCCGAGTTAGGTCGTTCATCAGACCCTATCGATGTGCGATTGAGTGCTAACAATGTCGCCACTTTGGAACAAGTCGCCGACAAAGTGATAGGACGACTAAACACTTACCCTACAGTATATGATATCGCCGATAGTCTTTCTGATGGCAAACAAGAGTTGCAAATCGAACTGAACAAACAAGGTGAATCACTGGGTTTAACTAGAGCTAATGTAACCGGACAAATCCGCAATGCGTTTTTTGGTGCGCAAGTACAGCGTATTCAGCGTGGCCGAGACGATATAAAAGTGATGTTGAGGTTACCGTTAAGTGAGCGACAATCGTTATCGAGCTTAACCAATTTGTTGATTGATGTGGGTAATGGCGAGACGGTTCCTCTGTCGAGTATTGCGACTCTTACGCCGGGACAAAGCCCGTCGTCAATTCGTCGAATTGACCGTTTAAGGACAATTAGTGTTACTGCTGATGTAGATAAAAACAACACTAACATGACGGTTTTACAAGAAGATTTAAACCAATATATAGCTGACTTATTGATCCAATATCCTGGCGTGAGCTACGAGTTGGAAGGGGAAGCGGAGGAACAAAGAGACTCCTTCGGTTCTTTGACGACAGGTCTGGTCATTGTACTGTTTATTATTTATGCGCTCTTAGCAATTCCATTTAAATCATATACACAACCACTTGTGGTGATGAGTGTGATTCCTTTTGGTGCGATAGGCGCGATAGCTGGACATTGGATAATGGGAATGGACCTCACTATCTTTAGCCTTTTAGGACTCTTGGCATTAGTTGGCATAGTGGTAAACGATTCGTTAGTTCTTGTTGATTACATTAATAAAAAACGTGAGCTGGGTATGGACTTATTAAAGGCTATTCTAACCGCTGGCTCGTCCCGATTCAGGCCAGTAATGTTAACCAGTTTGACCACTTTTATTGGTTTAATGCCATTATTATTTGAAAAATCGACACAGGCACAATTTCTAATTCCTATGGCGGTTTCTTTAGGTTTTGGGATTTTATTTGCCACTTTTATCACGCTGATTTTAGTACCAATAAACTACTTAATACTCGAATCAGTTAAGCAGCAATCGTGGTTAAAATAAGCGCGAATATGTAACCTAAGGGAGTGCAAAATTAGCCACTAAATAACATTTAGTGGCTACTTCATTTGCGCTCTTTTAGCGTTCTTCGCGGCATGATAGCGGGGATTGACAAGTTGATACCTTTAGCGACAACAACAATCAAAAATTTATTGTTTATGGGCTACTTTTTCGCCTGGGGCATAAAGCCTTTCGGTATTAAATGCGCAACTGATTCACATTCTGGATTTAGCCAAACAGGCAAAGGAAAACGAGCCAGCATCTTTTCTGAAAATTGCAAAGCTGGGCCATCTATCAATCCATTTTCACGGTAGTATTGGTAAGACAAACTATCCCCCAAACTATAGTTTACTCGGCCTATCATAACCATCTGATAGCTTTGCATCAACGAATCAACACTGACTAACTGCGCGCCTGCTTGGGTTAAGCGTTTCATTACTGGTTGTTCGTCAGATACTCTAAGAACACTGATGCTTTTGCCTGATAGCTCATTTATCGACTGCCAATCAAAAGGGGTAGATTCTGCAAGTCGATATAAGCCTAATGCAACATGAGGCATATCCAACATGATATAAGGCAGATTCTTTTTGCCTTGCATGGTGTGCATGCTAATATACCACTCACCGCTTCCCATGATTCGTTCCGCTCTGGCGGTAGGCACTACATAAGGGGCGAAATCGTAATTGACTGGCAGTTGATGCTTTTTTGTATAAGCACGCAGTGCATCAAACATCAATCCACCATTTTTTATCTTTTGTGTGCTGTATGGGGGAAATTCAGCACCGAGAACGAGTACTTTAATTGTTTCTTTTGAAGCTAGTTCAGAAGCCGCTGAAAATTTTCCATAAAAAATCAGGACTAACAAAAGTATGCATTGTGTAATTATTTTAGACATCGATGAGCAGCGCTAATCCATTAAAACCTGAAGTATAGCCTACTATAACTGATGGGTTGCCATAGGCACATACCTACAATCAATTGGTTTTCACTAGTAGTAACAGAGTATCAATAAGTTACCTAGTAAAGGTGAAGAGGGATTAGAAGGCAATTTACAAGTATTGCGTTGTGTTAAATATAAAAAAGCGGCAATTAAGCCGCTTTTGTATTTGTAGGGCATATGCTTATTTTAATTATTTTTTAACTGGGGCTGGTGTTTGTTGGCGGGCATAGTTTTCTAAACTTGATAAACTCGGGCCATACCATTCTGTTGGCGCTTCGAAATACTCTGGGAAGTGTTTTTCGGCATAGGCACGTACTTTAGGTGAAAGAATTTCCGAACTATTATAGGCACCCATCTCACAATCGTAGAAACAATGTCCTTCGGCTTGTCCCATTAACATCCACGGTAACCAAGGAGTGATTCGACTCCAAGCTCCAGAGTATTGAATGCTGGTCACGTTTGGGTTGGCTAAGTCGTCTTTATTGATAACGTAATTAAACATCTCAGAAACACGATTCATTGGACCTGAAGATTCTCTTGGCCATGCATCTGGTTGCAGTGCATTTGGATAAAATAAATGAATATGCGAATTTAATGTGACGGTATTGTTTGGTGTTTCTTTCCAAGGGTAGAGCATGGGGATCTTTTTCTTCTCGGTTTTATTTAGACCACCATAAGAAGGCCCCTCCGGAACATAGGGAGTTAGTTTATAGTTGAATGGGTCGTTTGCTACAGGCACCACTTTCACGGTTTCGTTGGTATATGGATTCGTCCATTCTTCTAATACGTCGCCAGTTTCTAAATCTGTATAAAAACCAACTTCTTTGAGCACTTTTCCGTATACGCCATTGCCTTCGTCAATTAAACGGGCATATGAAAATCCTTCAAACCCAACCAAAGGTTTAACTTTTTCATTAGGACGAACGCCATTCACTATACCGGCAAAATAACCAAATTTTTGTTTACCAAAATCAAGATCACCTTGCAAACGAGCCATGGCATCACGATTCCATTCAGGATCGTGGTAAGGCAATGCTCCAGATGCTTTAAAAGGCTTAGCAGGGCGATCAGTTGCGCAACCTGCTAATGCCAGTGTACCGGAAGCTGCAACACCACCACCAATCAAAATTTTACCTGAATTAAGCAGAAAATCTCTGCGCTCAGAAGTGTTAGTTTCTAGCTTTTTAGAATCCATAATATCCTCGGTCATCAGCTATGTAATGCTTGCGAATACCTAAGTTGTTATATTTGGCACAGCACTGGTATTCGTTTACGTTTATCAAGTATTTAATCTTGTCAGTAATAAGTACTAATTTAATTTGCAAACTTATTTTGCAATGGCTTTAGATTAGGGGCTGCAAAATACATGGGCATTAACAAATGTCAAAAACAGCCTATCTTTTTGCATATTAGAAAGGTTTGCATTCAATCATTTATGGCATTTAGGTGTTTTATGTTTAGGGGGAGTAGAATTACACGTAAAGCTGCTCATTATTTAATCATAATTCCTGTAAATCTTTTAAATCATAGAATATATCCAAGACCAATATCCAATGGCTTCCCAATGGACTGGAGTGGTTAAATGTAAATTCCTTCAAAGTACTATGACAATTATCAATGTTGAGATTGTTGATTAGTGGAAAACTGACTACGTATTTTGTGTCTGGGGATATGAATTACACTGTTTCATTCGGCTTACAGGAGAGCTTAAATAATGACAACTTATCTAATTACTGGCGCTAATCGAGGCTTAGGTTTTGAGCATACTAAACAAGCCCTAGCGGCTGACGAGAGCGTTATTGCAACTTGCCGAGAACCAGAAAAAGCAACTGAGTTGTTGGCATTAAGTGAGCGTTATCCAAAGCTGAGAATTGAGCAACTTGACCTATCTGAGCATGATTCCATAGCGGCTATCGCTAAACGTTTAGATGGTGTGGCCATTGATATTTTGTTTAATATTGCCGGTTTATTCGGTGGTGGTTGGTCGAATCAGGCTGATCGCTATAAACAGTCATTAACGGGTATGGATTACGCCCTTTGGCATGAAATAATGCAAGCCAATGTATATGGCCATTTTGAGTTGATTGCAGCTTTATTGGCTAATGTTGAAGCGAGTACACGAAAAACCATCATTATGATGTCATCTGATTTAGGTTCTATCGCCAATAATCAACTTGGGATGGCTCACGCTTATCGTTCCAGTAAAGCAGCCTTAAATATGTTAACAAAAGGTCTTTCTATTGAATTAGCGCCCAATAAGATCACTGTTATTTCACTTGCTCCAGGGTGGGTGAAAACAGATTTAGGAGGTGATGATGCTCCTTGGGAAGTAGACGATAGCGTCAGACACCAGCGTAATGTTATTGCCAATTTAATTCCCTCTGCAACGGGGAAATTCATAGATTTACTTGGTAAATCAGTGCCGTGGTAAGGGCAAAAATAATCGTATTACCCGCAACGATAAATACTTTTTAAGCCTTAACGTTAGTTTATGCTGCCCATTTCCTGCACTGCTTTGAGGTTAAGAATGCTGATAGTATTGGGTGAGATGACCGAAATGAGTCCATCTCCTCTTAGTTGACTGAGGGTGCGGCTGACAGTTTCTACTGTTAGCCCTAGATAATCGGCTATATCTGTTCGCGTCATCGGTAATTCTATTTTTTCTGGTTTGGCACCAGGCAGGCGATTAAGTAATTGTTTCAACATAAAACAGACGCGTTCATAGGCTTTTAATTGACCCAAAAGGTAAACTTGTTCAAAGGTATGAGACATGACAACTGAACGGATTTCTTTCAAGTTTTCGCCTAACGTCGGAAGCTCTTCGGAGAGCGCCAAAAGGTGTTGACGTTTAAATTCGTAAACGGTCAGATTACTTAGACTTTTGACGCCATATTGGTAACTGTCAGAATTGGATAAACCAATGAAGTCGCCAGGATAAACGAACGCAAATATTTGACGACGTCCATTGCTCGCTATTTTTTCCATTATCCCTACACCAGAAACAATATTATATAGCCTGTCGGAAGGAACATGTTGCATAAAAAGGTACTGTTGTTTGGCAAGTACTTTCAACCTAGCGCTGTTTGATAAGCAGTCCAGGTCCGGCTTGTTCATGTGCTTGAATAATAGACAATCATCTCCAAAGCTAATGCTTTTATACGGACTAGTTAATTGCACCATTGTTGAATCTCTCTCTATTATTTTGGGTTGTTTAATCAGTAAATGAATTACGCTACTCAGTACCCAATACCACTTATGTGCAATATAGTTACAGCTGAGCTGTAACTGCTTTTGTTTCCAAATAGGCATCTAGACCTTCTTGACCAAACTCTCGTCCCCATCCCGATTGAGCATAACCACCAAAGGGAATATTTGTGCCTACAGCACCATGACAATTAATCGATACATGCCCAGCTCGAATCCGTGCAACAAGTGAATGTGCAATGGATAAATTTTGTGTCCAGACGCTACCGGATAAACCATAAATAGTGTCGTTAGCCATTCGCGCTATCTCATCTAAATCAAGGCTGGAAAATCGTTGGACGGTCATTACGGGTCCAAAAATCTCTTCTTTCACTATGCGCATTTGTGCTGTGCAATCAGTGAAAATAGTTGGTTGCACAAAATATCCATCGCCTTCCAACTTTTTGCCTCCGGTTAGCATAGTCGCACCTTCATTCACGCCGATTTCGATGTACTTCAAAACCTTTTCACAATGTTTTTCAGAAATAAGCGGCCCAATCATGGTGGCTGGATTGATGCCATGGCCAATCACCAATTGTTCGGTGAATAACTTTACACGTTGCACTAATTCATCATGGATGGCGTCATGGATGAATATACGTGTTCCGGCCATACAGTTTTGGCCTTGTAGAAAAAATGTCGCCATCGCGATACCGACAGTCGCAAGATCAAGATCTGCATCAGGCATAACTACCACAGGGGATTTTCCGCCTAGCTCCAGAGCAACTTTTTTTAGATTGCCAGTGGCTGCACAGATAATTTTTCGACCGGTTTGCGTAGAACCGGTAAACGAAACCTTATCCACATCAGCATGTTCAGAAATTGCTGACCCCGCCTCGCTTCCATAACCATTTACAATGTTTACCACGCCTGCTGGAATCCCTGCTTCTAAACAAAGTTGACCAAGTAATAATGCGGAAAGCGGTGTTTCCTCTGATGGTTTCATAACGACAGTACAACCGGCTGCAAGTGCCGGTGCTAATTTTAGTACCGCTGTTGACGCTGGCACATTCCAAGGCACGATTAATCCTGCAACACCAATCGGTTCACGCAAAGTATAGGTCAAGGCTTCTGCATGATCGGTAATATGTCGCGGTGGAGTGGTCGTTGTGCCTTCAATACGCTGTGCGGCAGCACCATAATAATCAAACATTTCTGCAATATTTTGAATTGTTAGACGAGCAATATTGGTTGGCATGCCGTTGTCCAACACTTCAATTTCAGTCAATAAGTCAGTATTGGATTCAATCAACCTAGCTATTCGAGAAAGCAACTTGGCACGCTCAAAATTAGTCAGTTTCGACCATGGTCCTTCGAATGCTTTGCGCGCAGCAATAACCGCATTATCAATGTCTTGGGAGCCTCCAATCGCCACTCTTGCAATTACTTCATTGCTGGCAGGATCGCGGGTTTCAATGGTTTTTCCCTCAACCCCATCAACCCACACCCCATTAATTAATAACTTGTGAGGTTGTGTTAGAAATTGTTTAGTGGCTGTTGAAATAGTGATATTTTTGATGCTGCTGTTATTCATGTTTTGCATTGTTATTTACTCGCCCACTTAAATTATTAGCCGTCGCTTTCCCATGTGTCGAAAATGTTCGGAAATGTCATTTTTTCAAAAGAAAGATCTCATTCACTTAGCGTTCAATTATGCTTTGAACGCCGGTACAAAGTGTCAACCTAACCTCAACTTATAACGAACAGTTTTTGTTCACTATGATAAATGTCAATTCCCCCGATGCATCTTGAAACTAGCAACTCCTTGGTTTATACCCTTGGAGTTGTTATCGAGTCGAGCCATCTTGGTTTAGCCATATTTGTGGGTTTTTTGTGGTTATTTCGCGCTTTGGCAATATCTTAATTGTTCGACAAGATTGATTATTATCAAGGATAACCTTTAGATAATTCACGTAGAGTGTGGCTGTCGAGTTTAAAAGTGAAACTATATTATGCAAACTTCCAATACTAATGTTTCGGCGCTGATACGTGCGACCATTTTTGTGCGAGATTTACAAGTCGCAACTCAGTTCTATCGCGCCTTAGGTTTGTGTGAAAGCTATTATGAAGGTGAGCTCGAGCATCCTTCAGCCAGTAAGGTGCTGGGATTTCAGCAGCATCACCCGTATCCCATTAAAATCCTAAAAGTTGCGGGCCCAAATTTTGGCATGCTTGGTTTGTTTCAATTAGCCCAAGAACATCAGGCAGAGCAAGTTCAGATAGCCACTGGCGCTGCCCGTATCGGTGAAGTGGCGCTGGTTTTTTATGTGTCTTGCCTAGACGCTATTTTGCCAAAACTAAAACAGCTTGGGGCGGTTTGGCTACCCGAACCAGAATTGTTTGAAATGGGACCTATTTCACAGCGTGAGGTTTGCATTAGAGATGCCGATGGCACCTTATTAAATTTGGTTGAGCGCAGCCCTGACTGCCAAAACCTGCAAGGACCAGAGATGGGCTTTTAATTTATGACTGTCACTTTGCAACCTGCATTAGAAAAATATATTAGCGCACGCATTGCCTATTGGGGAAGGGATAACACCCTGATTGGAAGGGAGAGTTTTAGTTTAGCCTCACACGCTCAAGGGTATAGTTTTCGCGCATTCTGCGAAATGGATGACATTGCTTTACTGCGCGACGTGACTATGTCTCTTGATCGCAATTGGTCACCCATTGATGGCTTCTGCCGCATTACAACTGCTGGTCAGGTGGTTGCTGCGAATTGGTTCAGTTTTAATAACGATCAGGTCGTTGTCGAGACGGATCTTAAAGGCAAGGAGCGGATTTCACAAAAATTTGAGAATCAACCGGCTTATTGCTATTTGGGTTTGCATCCATTGCAAGGGGACGCATTGGTCACCACTCAGGTCGATAAATCGAAACCCGGAGAATATGTTGCGGTTCATGGTTTAACTAACTCCCTATCGGAAAACGGTGATCAAGGATTAACAGCTACCCCTGTGACCATTGAAGTTGCTTATTTAGGCAATCAAAAACTCACCGTTGCCGCAGGGCAATTTGATGCACGAAAGTACGCTTTGCGCTGGCAGCCCGACTGGCCACCTGCGTATGTGTGGGTGAAAGAGGGCGATTACATTTTTCTGAAAATGACTTGGCAGAAAATTGATAATTGGTACGAGCTCATCGAATTAACGGAACGTAATTCCGTCTAATTCGATGTCTGCTGTTAATTGTGTAAATTGTTTTGATTAACCTCTAAGCCTAATTCGCAAGCAGCAGTTGCGGCCAACGATACATTTCATTTGCTAACGGAATAGAGTCGACAAACAGGTTTCTACAAGGAGCTGTTGAGGTAAAGGCTACCTGTGAATCTGGGCAATTATTATAATCATCGGCACTGAACATCGACCCATGTTGCAAACACTCCTGCAAACCTTCGCGGGATTTTAACAATGCCAATAGTTCTACTTGCAAGCTATGCGCTTCTGGGATTTGTGCATTCTGAATTTGGCTATCTAGCGACCGTTCATACCAAGGGTAATAAAGGTAGCGGTCGCGCAAATAATACCATCCCCTTAACAAGTGAGAACCGGCAGAATCAACCCGTAAATCTGGCAATCTATCGGCATTTTTAGGTTGCATGTTGGCACATTCTGGATTGCAAAACGTCACTGCTCCTATTAATTCGGGAAATTGAGTTTTCAGTGCCAGCGCGCATGCACTTGCGTTAGCGATAGCGAAAACGTCTATCTTGCTTATATTCAATGTTGCTAATAGTTGAGCCAATGCAGCTGCCATTTCTGTGGGGCTGCTGCAATTCGCATAGTCGCTTTCACCATGGCCTGGTAAGTCTGGTGCGATTAACACTTTTTGCTCGCTAAGGGTCATCATTAATGTACGTAATGTCTCATTATTTAAGCCTAACTCATGCAAAACTAGCAAAGGTTTTGAGTGTGTATCGGTAGCAGAATCTTGGTTGCTGAGTAAATGAAATACACCCTTTTCAGTGGTCACGAAGCGGTTACTCAGTCCATATTGTTTGCTTTTAGAAATCCCTTCGAAAGACTCATGCAAGGGAACACAATTTTTCTGTGCATAGATTAAGAGTGCTTCGGGTATGTCACAAAAATCTGGCACTGTTTGAATATCTACGTTGGCGGGTAAAGGGGGGTAGTGTTCAACATAACGAGATAAGGTATCTGCTTTTGCGGCTAACATTAAACTAGGAACGGTTAATCTAATTAAATCATCAGCAATGGCATAATCTACGGCGGCACGATATGCAACGGGATAGTTATTCCCAGCTTCCATGTAATTTAAAAAATTCGCATCTATTTCAGCATCGGTTGCTGGCCAGTAATTGATGCTGGTGGTGGCGCGTTCATACCACGGGAAAAAGCTATGTTGATCCCTAAGCCTCGACCACAAGCAGCTTAGGTGAGTACCATCCCATTTAATATCATAAGTAGGAAAATATTTGTCACATAGATCTTTGCGTTCATCTGCGCTGTTAATTAGCACACCATTTGCCACTAACGCTGCGATCTTTTGTGGGTAACGAGCGGCTAACCGCACACCTATAATTGCACCAGTATGACTGCCATATAACAGTGGTTTTTGTAAATCTAAAACATCAAGAAAACTAGCCAATGCATCAACAAAATCATCTATTGAAGCCTGATGATTAGTACTGCCTAACGGGTCAGATTGCCCGTAACCCGGTGTGTCAGGGGCGATAACAGTGAAATAAGGTGCTAAGTATTTTATCAGAGGGATGAGCTCTTTACTGTTGTTCGGAGATTGATGAATCAATACTAATAGCGGTCCACTCCCGGCATATCGATAATGTACTTGTCGTTCACCAATCAAGGCATATTGGCGGGATATAGTGCAATCTGTTTTGCTCATCGTCGTTTATCTCCTTGATTAAATAACTAATTAAAGACCTAAAGTGCCTGGCGAAAATGTATTCTTTGGATCTGTCACTTGTTTGATATTTTTAATTAGTTCTAAGGTTTGTGGTGAGACTCTTGATGCATAGGGATAAGCTTTGCCCAACTGGAAATTGGTCGCATTGTGTTTAACGTATAACGCGATAATGTCCTCTTTTAATTGATGGATATATTCCCTCGCTTCAAGGTTAGCAGGATGTTTAGGTAAATTGGCAAGATAGTCTTGGGGGACAACTTCTTTGTGATATGCAGTGATTTCGTCAGGCCAATATAATGCTATTTCATATAAAAAACCCGATGAAGCAACGGTGGCAAACATGCCGCCACACCATATTCCAAGGCGCTGCATTTCGGCTGAACGCTGCGCATAAAATTGTTCAAGTTGTTGATGAAATTTTGCAACGTTAGAGTGGGGAATAATACCGTGTAAAGGAACCCAGCGTTCACCAGCAGGGCCTAAAGTATTGAAAAAAGGTGCAAAGGGCATTCCTCGGACTATGGCTGGAACGGTTGCTGGAATTTCAGATCCCAAATCAGTGGTTAGCTCACGGATGCGGTGTAATCGGCTTTTAACTTCAGCGTCATGGGTGCCCTCTACGATATAGTGTGTCATGTAGGGAGCGGAACTAATCGCTTTGCGGGCCGAAAATGCAGACTTAAACAATTGTTTAATACCAGCTAAATATGATGGCGAACTAGTCAGAATGGACAAGGCTATTTTCAGCGTTTGCCCAGCACTATCTTGACGAGCAATTTGCCCTTGAGACAATGCGCCATCTAAAGCAAAGTGAGTATCTTCTAATCGCTCTAAGCCAATGCGGCGCATAGATTCATGCATGGAATTAAAGTCTGCAAAGGCAAAAGAAATGACGCGGTGCGCAGAACGACGGCGAATAAGTGGGAGTGTAATGCGAGCTTTTATTCCAAGCGCACCACAATCTCCGGTAAATAATCCGGTTAAGTCAGGGCCAAAATGGCGCATGAAAGGACTTGCGCCAGCACTTGCAGAACCGGTTTGCAATAATGAACCATCACCTAAAACAATGTCTACTGCTTGTACTGATTGCGCGGAAATTCCATATAAACCCGATCCATGGCTGATAGTATTTTGTGATACAGAGCCTCCGACAGTGGCTTTTATTCCGGAAAATGGTCCCCAAAATGGTGTTCTGAGATTCCGTTTATCCAGCTCATCTTTAAGCGCAGACCAGGTTACACCCGCTTCGACAGTAACGTAGCCATCCGTTTCGTTGATTTCTACTATCTTGTTCAACAAACTTAAATCTAAAATCACAACACCCTTAACTGCTGGTAAGTAGCCGTCAGTATAGGACGCTCCACCGCCTCTTATGGTCACACAAATATCATGTTCATTGGTAAAGGCGACCAACTGTTGCAGTTGTTCAACTGTGGTTGGACGAACCACAGCGTCAGGAACTTCAAGCTGACGATAAACATCAGTGTAGAACGCTGCACCCGCAGTGCCAGTTAAGCATTGCTCTGCTCCTACGATGTCACACAACTTATCTTTGATTATGGGATCAAGGGTTACATGTTGGTCTTGTGCCTGATGTATATTTGTCATGCTTTTACCTATTACTTGTTAAGAGTAGGGAGCAGCGCAATATCCTGATGAATATTGCACTTTTCAATTCGTTTCTATGACCACTTAATAGTCGTATTCGTTATTGATTGAAAATTCAGAATACTATCAGGGGTAAACTGCGTCCTTGATAATTGTCATGGTTGAAAATTTACTTACTGGGATACTAGTTAGATTACGAGGGCTTTTTGCTCGACCCGTGAAAAGCAGATCTGGTAGCAATTAGGAGAGTAAGTATGAAAAACTTAGATATCGCTGTGGTCGGTGCCGGCATTGCTGGGCTCACCGCGGCGATTGCGCTAGCAAAAAATGGACAGAAGGTCAGCTTATATGAGTCTGCCCCCGCATGGGGGGATGTGGGGGCGGGTATTACATTAGCGCCCAATGCAATGCGAGGGTTAGATTATATTGGTGTTGGGGAAGCAATCGTTGAAGCCGGCATTGAACCTAGTACGCAAAAAATATCACATTGGCAAAGCGGCGAAACATTATTAATGGTGGACCGTTCTCAAACACGAGAACAATATAGCAGTGCCTATGTTTATATTCATCGTGCTGATCTACACCGTATTTTAGTTGCTGAGGCGGAAAAAGCTGGGGTAGGCATTTATTTAGGCAAATTGCTGCGATCAGTGAATTATCAAGCCGCTAAACCAGTTTTAATTTTTGCTGATGATAGCACTGCAGATGCTGATTTGATCATAGGTGCGGACGGTCTAAAGTCTCAAGTTAGACAGCTATTTAATTCAGTTCAGCCCCATTTTACTGGTCATATCGCTTATCGAGCTTTAGCGCCTATCACCCCCGCTATTCAACATCTAATTGAACAGCCAGGCATGCACATTGGCCCTGGGAAAATGGTTGTCCGGTATCCACTTCGCAAAGGAAAGCTGCTCAATTTAGTGTTTTTTGCTCGTCAAGATGGCTGGACTGAAGACGGTTGGTCAATTCCTGCTGAGCTGCAAGAACTGAAAGATTTATACGCTGGCTGGAGCGATGATATTAGCACCTTAATTGATGCGATTAAGCCTGGCACAGTATTTAAATGGGCAATCAATGCGCATAGCTCTCTACCTCATTGGTCAATTGACAATAAAGTGACTTTGATTGGCGACGCAGCCCATGCCATGACCCCATTTCTGGGACAGGGAGCGGCAACTGGGATTGAAGATGCCGTTATGTTGGCGCGGGTATTGGAAGATGCTGAATCAGTCGCAAAAGCCCTTGCTCGATACCAAGCTGCTCGCCATGAACGTACTACTTTTATTCAAAAAGAATCCAATGAAAACGCCGATCGTTTGCAAGGAGAAGCCGCCGAATTATATGGCTTAGGCAATTTGCGAAACGAGGAGACCTTAGGGCTTTTCAACTACGACTGCGTAACTGAGTCAGTTTAATTCAGTTTAAACAGCAGCAAAAATAAGTCACTAAAAAGGTAAAAATGATGAGCGATACAATAACAACAACAAGTTCGAACTCAGCAATACAAGCCGGAAAAACAGCGCAGGCTGAAAAAGTGCCGCAGAAAACCATGGTTTTATACGGCTTTGGTCAAGTAGGTGCACAGCTTTTTCGGGATGCGCCAGCGGCTTTATTACCATTATTTATGACAACTATGCTGGGAATTTCCCCTTGGTTGGCTGGCATGGTGATTTTAGTACCGAAAATTTGGTTGATCTTTTGTGACCCTATCATCGGTGCAATGTCCGACCATTATAAGCCGCGCTATGGACGTAAACCGTTTTTGGTGTTTGGTGCGATATTAACCAGTTTGTCGTTCATGGCATTGTTCGCTTTTTCCAACTTTGCTTCACCTTTATGGGCGGCCGCTACCGTGTGTGTGCTGTTTTTTATTGCTTCTACAGCGTTTAGCGCATTTTCAGTACCCTACTTAGCAGTGGCTTCAGAGTTGTCTAGCGATCCCCATGAGCGCACCAAAATTTTATCCTATCGTATTATTTTTGCGGTGGTAGGCGTGGTGATGGGCGTCGGTCTTGCACAACCTTTGGTATTTCAATTGGGCGGAGATGCTGCAGCTTGGCGTACAATGGCAATTGTTTTTGGCAGTATCTCATTGCTTGCCATGTTGGCTACCGCATACGGCGTTCCCATCAATTATGGTAAAGCGCACACAGTGGATCCCAAAAAGCTACTAACGCGCTTGTCAGTGGTTATGCAAAATAAAGCCTTTGTGGTGTTAAGCAGTACCTTTTTTGTGCAATCTATTGCTCAGGCAAGTGGATATGCAGTGGTTGCATTTGTGTTTATCTATGCCATACAAGATATCAATCTGTTGCTTCCGTTTGTCATGGTAATGGCGACAGGTTCCATTCTGAGTCAGCCCTTGTGGTTAAAGTTATCTGCAAATATCGGTAAGCAAGGGGCGTTTTGGATTGCCTGTGTCGGTTGGATGTTAGTGACTTTTACTTGGCTTTGGGTCGCGCCTGGCGATGACGTGCTATTTAGTTTGCCATTTTGGGGCGAGATGCCAACGGAGCATTTTTTGGTCCTAATTAGGGCTTTTATTATTGGCTGCACTAACGCTGCATTTTCGGTTTTAACATTTTCACTAATGACTGACACCATCGACAATCAGCGCATTAAACACGGTAGTGTAGATGAAGGGGTTTTCTCTGGGGTGTTCTCAGCGGTTGAAAAATTGGCTTTTGCATTAGGTCCGATGTTAGCGGGAGTTGTATTGAGCCTAAGCGGATTTCAATCCTCAACCGGAGGGGTAATTGTCCAAGGGACTGGCGCTATCGACGGTATGGTGTGGCTATATTCGACAATTCCTAGTTGTATCATGGCGCTGAGCTTGTTGATATTTAGCCGCTACAACAAAGCGTTATCAGCATAGACATCAGCACTTAACTAGTTACCGTTAACTAAAGGCTTTTCATTTAGTTGAACAGAAAAATTTAGATTCAAAGTAATTGGGTAGGCACTGGTTTTAGTCAGTCCTACCCATTTTATATGTATTTATTGTGAAAGCTGGAAGTCGATTCACAGTCAAAGATGAATGGCTATTGAAACAAGGGTTTAGCAATGCCTATTGCACCTGCGCTGATTAATCCTGCCCAAATTGTATATACCCAAGGCTTGGCTTTGTTCATTGCTTTTAACATTGCTCGGTCTTCAACTGCAGTATGAGTGCCTTGGATAAGTTTAGAATAAGCTGGGCCGAAGTCTTTTAACGCGAGACGAATCATCAGTCCACAAAATACCAATAAATAAAAGATAGACAGTTTTGCTGCTATCCAAGTGTTGTCATTCAATTTGCCATTAATTACCGCAAAACAAAGGGATATTAAGCCAATTACAATCAACGCACAGCGAAATATAAAATCAAATTTAACAAGATTGTTAATGTACGACGCGTGATGTTTGTAATGTTGCAGTAATACTAAGGTTAACCAAAATGGGCCTAACAAAATAATCGCAGCCATCTGCCATACAGGATGCTCAACACCAAAAAATGTAGTGAGTAAACCGCCAGTGGTTAACATCAACGTCATACAAAGTTTGGGCACTAAATCACAGGCAACCATTATTTTACCTGCGACAATCCTAGCTTCACGGCTAGCCTTGCTATCCACCACAATATTGCTGGAATAAAACACGCCTATATCACCACCAAGCCAATAACAAAAAAGCAAAATATGAATAAGTAGTAGTAGGTCATGTGCAGTCATAGTGGAACACTCCATTTTTAGAATCGTTATCGAGATCATGCGTTTTTGTCGTTTAAATTTGTGCCCGTGCAATGAACGGTATTTATAGCAAGTGTTTGTTTACAAAACTCTTGCTGGCCTATAAAGAAATATTAGCATAATATTATATCATTAGAGTGTAAAGTCTAAGTTTTAAGCTCAGTCTCAAGACGCTTTATAAAAGATCTCATGAGAAAACAGAGCATATGTTTAACCAATACCCATTTAAAAATAGCTGTGGATTACTCATCAATTCACCCATTCATTAGGGTTAGAAAACGTTTCAACCCTGACTAATTAGGAAGCGAATAAAAATGAAATTATACAGTCTGCCCCATTCTCCTTATGCTGCTAGGGTAAGAATGCAAATATACAAAAAACAACTGAACCTCAAAATTGTAGCCCCTGAAATTCCCCTAAAAACAGATGAGTTCAAAGCGGCTTACCCTATGGGAAAGGTGCCGCTATTAGAGATTTCTGCAACTGGGTTGTTGCCGGAGTCAACAGCCATAGCAGAATATTTAGAAGATGTATTTCCTGACAATCCATGTCGACCTAGTGATCCCTATGCATTAAGTATCACCAGAGCAACAGTGAGTTTTGCCAACTCGCACTTCGGACCGTCACTATTTCCGTTGTTTAAGAATATGGCGCAAAAAGATGCTCACAGTGATAAAAGCACATTTACAGCTCCTCTGTGTGCAGAGCTAGATAAATTGAATCGTTGGATGAGTGTTCATAAATCCGACTCGTTTGATATTGGTGATTTTGCTTTAGCCAGTAGTATTTGGTATGCCACAACGTTAGCGCCTTTTTACGATAAGTCAGATGTTCTAGCTGATTACCCACTGGTTAAATCTTGGTGGGAGTCAATAATCAAAGAACCTTATGTGCAGAAGGTACTAACTGAAATGGCCGTGGGTTTTGCGGAATTTTCAAAAAAGTTAAAAAACTAAGGCACTTGAATAACCTCGGATAACTGATTCAAACATCCATTGCTAAATCAAGTGACCAATTTTTTGGTCACTTGGCCACCAGCATTTTTCTACTCGTTAAACTTAAAAAACAATATTTATAATTTTATTGTCACTAAAGTATGACTATATATCATTTAATTTTCCTTTTTTTCATGAAGTATTGAACAGATAAAATTCCTTTATTAATTATGACGAGACTAATCCGCATAATTTGTTCAGCCCCCGTATAACAAAGCTTTTGTGCTAATTCTGCTTGTAATTTGAACTAGTTTTGATGGCTATCTGAACAGTGAGTTTACAAAATCAGCTTAAGATTGGTTATAGGATTAATGTATAGCGCATACGTAAATTGATTTAGGAAATCTATCTCATAGGGCCTAGTATCGAATCCATCGAAATGAAATTTATTTATAGGAGCTACCATGAATTTTGGAACTTCAGACGACCTAGAGATCATTGGACTAGTAAATCACCATGCGGGTGCAGTAGGTGATCCTCCATCTCCTGTCGATTTTGATGCTGAGCATATTCGTCATTCTGCGACCTCACAAGAAAATGCCGGCTATGACAGAGTTCTAATTGCCAATGCAGCGACAATGCCAGAGAGTTTTTCCATTGGGGCTTATCTTTCTGGCGTAACATCACGTTTAGGATTTTTATTGGCGCACCGTCCTGGTGTTGTTCCTCCCACAACTGCTGCTCGTAATCTAGCCACACTTGACCGTCTTAGTGGTGGGCGCGCTGCTGTGCATATCATTGCCGGTGCGGACGACCGCGAAGTGCAAGCCGACGGACTGTTTAACACCAAAGAAGAGCGTTATCACATTGCCGCCGAATATGTAGAAGTGATGCGTAAAGTATGGGCTTCTGCGGAACCCTTTGATTTCGATGGCGAGTTTTATAAGTTTCGTGGCGCCTATGCCATGGTAAAACCTAAGGGTGGAGCGATTCCTGTTTACTGGGCCGGTACCTCTGATTTGGCAATCGATCTTTGTGGAAAAGTGGCGGATGTTTATGCATTAGGTGGTGATACCTTCGATAGAGCCGGAACACTGGCAACTAAAGCTTATGCAGCCGCTGAAAAGTATGGACGTGAGATAAAAGTGTTAATGACGATGGTGATCATCGTTGCAGACACAGAAGAAGACGCTTGGGCTAAGGCTCAGATGCTTTATGAAAAAGTCGAACTTCAAGTGGCTAATGGTAACGGTGCCATATTGGCCAAGCATGAGAAAATCGGCGACAAACCTGCCGCTGGTGCTTTTCGACGTATGATGGACCAATCCAAAGAGGGCGATAGATTAGACCGTTGTTTATGGACTGGTCTTAACAAAGCCTATAAAGGTCGAGGAAATAATAGCGTCTTGGTGGGAACAGCAGAGCAGATTGCAGATAGTTTGATGGAATATCGACGCTTAGGTGTTACTCGGTTTTTGCTGCGAGCACCGGATCAAGATGTAGATGCGGCAAAAATTGGTAGTACGCTAGTTCCTGAATTACGAGAAAAAATAGCTCAGGCAATGGCCAAAAAACAAAGTGCTTAAATATTGAATAACCTAGAGGGCTTGTATGCCCTCTAGTGCTGTGATTAATGACTAAGTAAATGAAACACCTAGTTGCACAGACCAGAAGAAACTGATTGAAAGGTTTCACCAGCCAAGTTTAATGGATAACCATTTTAATTTTACAATAGTAGGTCGTATATGATTTTGATAATTGGAGCAACAGGTAAAACTGGCAGTAGCGCAGTAAAACACTTAGTTGAAAAAGGGTGTTCGGTCAGAGCATTGATTAGAAACCCAGACAAAGCATCGGCCCTCACTGATGTTGGTGTCGATGTTGTCGTTGGAGATGTTGCTGACAGCGTGGCTTTGCAAAAAGCGATGCATGGCGTGAATAAAGTGTTTTTGCTTTTACCTAATAGCTCTGATCAATTGGAATTAGAAAAACAGGTTGTCGATGCTGCGGTTAAAGTGGGTGTTGAGTTATTTGTTAAACAATCCTCACAGGAGTCGGTGGAAGGAACAGACAAACCAATTCCATTGAATCATCTTGCTTCAGAAGCCTATGTTAAAGCTTCTGGTTTGAATTGGGTGATGATACGACCTACCTTCTTTACTCAGATGTTACTTACCTGTGCTCCTGGTATTAAAGCTGCAAATAAACTCACTTTTCCTATGGGGCAAGGCCAAGTCGCTGCTACTGACGCTCGCGATGTGGGCGAAGTTGTGGCTAACGTACTTACCCAATCTGGTCATGAAAATAAGAGTTATGACTTAACCGGTCCAGAGCTTCTGACTTTTAGTGAAATTGCAGACATTTTCACTAAGTTGCTGGGACGGCAGATTGATTACGTTGATCAACCTATGGAAGATTTTCACGCTTTATTGTCCAAGTTTGTCCCTGATAAGTGGAGAGTCAATGCTGTTTGCGAGGAAATACGTAGTTTGGCTGAAGGCGCGTCTAATCACACAACAGATACCATGAGAGACTTATTAGGTAGAGAGCCTCGTTCAGTGAAGCAGTTTATTCAGGAATATGCCAAGGCTTTTAATCCTGAATAAGAGACATTTTTGAAACTTACACACTGAATAAATAGCTCATATTAGCAAACTAAAAATGACTGTGTAGCCAAGCTTAATGTGCTGATAGTCGTCAAGATTCAAACCTCATTTATGCATTTTACATATTCGCAATGGGGTTACTACGATTTGAAAGGTATATTGATAATACAATATGTGGTTGTGTGGATATGCGTTTAGAGCAAAAGCTGTGCGTCTTTTTCAGAGATTGAGAAACGACGATTAATTAAAACTATAACTAGCACTGAAATGACAGGAAAACTTATGAAAAAAAATAAAAACTTTAAGTTAACGTTACTTGCTCAAGCGCTTTTAACTATTGCAAGTGCAGGAACTGTTACCACTGCTGTATCAGCTCAAGAAGTTGATATGGCAGATAATGCTAACGTTGAGCGCGTAGTGGTAACAGCTAAAAATCGTGTAGAGCCTCTGCAAGAAGTACCATTAGCTATTAACGTATTATCTGGCGACGATTTGAAAAATAATCAAATTAATGGAATGCGCGATTTGCAAGATGCAGTTCCCAATCTTTATCTCTCAGGTGCGAACCGGAATGACCCTACTGCTGTTGGTATGCGTGGTCTAACACCGAATACCTCAGACGAACGTTATCAAGGGGTTTCCTTTTTCCTTGATGGTATTCCGCTTAGTGGTCAATTAGCCTCATTAGGGCTAAATGGTGTAGAGCGAGTTGAAGTCATCAAAGGCCCCCAAGCTGCAAGTTTTGGTCGCGCTACATATAGCGGAGCCGTCAACTTTGTTACTAAGGAATTAGGCGGTGACGAGGTGACCGGTAATGTTCGAGCTAAACTCGGTCAAGTTAAAGGCGGTCCTGACACCAGTTATCTACTTGAAGGTTCAGTGGAAATACCATTGATCGATGACAAACTCTGGTTAGGTATATCTGGCAGTACTTTCCAAAATGGCGGGGTGACCGAAGCAGTAGATGATGGTTCATCTATTGGTCAAGAAAAATCGAATATTGCTTCATTAGAATTATATTATACACCCTCGGATACTCTTTCAGTCAAATTGCGGGGCTTGTATTCTCATGATAGAGATGGGGGGAATGTATCTGTTATTCAACATCCTAGAGACTGGGTTGAGGCGGGGGCAGATTTTGTTACATTGCCACGCGCGTCAGGCTCAAGATACCCCACGGTTCTGCCGGACCCTGATTTTGATAAAATAGCTAATCTAGGCGCTAGTGGCACTACTCGAGACCGTTATTTTACGTCTTTGATAGTGAAAAAAGAAATCGGAGATTATGAGTTAACCTATAGTGGCGGCTATTTTTACAATGAAGATGAGCGGGTCTCTGTGTATGCGAATAGGGATTATGCACCAGGGCAAGATCCAGTCTTTGGTGACCTTGTGGGTACCGACGAAATTGATTTGTCTTTTTATGCGGGTTTTACTTTTCCTTCTCGTGAAATCTTTGAAAACTTTAGTCAACAGCTAGTCTTGTTGTCGCCAGGAGATTCGGATTTTCGCTGGCGTGCTGGGCTTTATTACTTCTATGAGTCGGATGAAACCCAATTCACTGCTCTTACTAATTCTGCCAATCCTAATGGAACTGCGCGTCGAGATAAGATGGAGAACTATGCGATCTTTGGTGGCTTTGATTATGACTTGACTGAGCAACTTACCTTTAGTGCTGAAGGTCGAATTGCAGATGAAAAAGTTATCTACACTGATTGTCCTAATTGTACGTCGCCAATCGCTGAAGGAGACAGTTATTCGTCTACCGACTTTTCGCCTAGATTAACCCTTAGTTATAAATTGTCAGACGATAATATGCTTTATGGTCTTTATTCCTCAGGTGTGAAAAGTGCTCGCTTGAGTCGCATCGTCGTAAATGGAGAGGCTCAAGTCGCTTCAGCAGATCCTGAAGAGTTGGATAACTTCGAACTCGGTTCCAAAAATGAGTTTTACGATGGTCTTTGGACCTTGAACATGGCGGCTTTTTATCAACATGTTGAAAATCAGCAGTTAGTTAGTTCAGTGAACGTTATTACGGGTGACGGGGCCATTCCCGTAACTTATGTTAACAATGTGGGTGAATCAGAAGTATCTGGGTTTGAAATAGAATCAAAAGTTGCGATTTCAGATTCCTTTTCTCTGAATGGCTCGGTCGGTTATGCAAAGCATGAATTTGTTAACGATGAACCATTTGTTATGTCGGCAACCTCTGCTTGGGGCTTCCCTGGTGAAGTCGGTGACCCAGTATCATTGGACGGTAAAACCCAGACTAACGTACCTAAATGGAATGGCCGACTTGGTGGTGAATACTATGTAGCTGATGCATACAAAAATATGAGCTTGTCGGTACGATTCGATGCCAACTACCGAGGTAAATTCTATGCGGATCTGTCTAATCTTGTCACCATTGAAAGTGCTTGGACTTTTAATGGACGCATAAGCTTGACTGGGGATGACCTAGAAGTTGCTTTGTATGGTAAGAACATCTTTAACCAAGACAGAGCCATTGGTGCCGGTTTAGCTGGTTCATCATCAGTTTGCGCTTTTGTCGAAACAGATACCGCAACTTACGGTAATAACCAACTTTGTTTACAAGCAACAGGGCAAAGACCTGCTGAGTTTGGTGTAGAAGTGGGTTACAGGTTCTAAATTGCAATTCCCGTTGGCTCTGGCTGCATTTTTGTGTCGTCAGGGCCTTTTTTCGTTATTAGCAAATGGGTCATTTTTTACTATTTGTGGAGTTTGATAATTGATTAATAAAAATAATAACTCAAATAAATCGGAGGCTATCTGTGTCTAATCAAAGTTTAAGCGACACTCTGCCTGATCCAACTGCTGTTGATATCAATGCAGAAAAAAATAAATATGCGACTTTCTACTCGCTAGGCGGTCGCATAACCATTTTTGCCCTAATTCTGACAGCAGCATTGAATACAATGGACCGAATGGTGCTTTCAATGGTTGTGGAGCCATTGCGAGCAGATCTTCTTCTTAGTGAAACCCAAATAGGCGTTTTGCAAGGCTTATCCTTTTCGTTACTTTACGCATTTGCTGGAATTCCGTTGGGGTTGATGGCAGACCGTTTGAAACGTAATAAACTACTAGCATTTGCCGTATTGACTTGGAGTGGTGGGACCATTGCTTGCGGCTTGGCAAATAGTTTTGAATCATTATTTGTGTTTCGTATGATCGTTGGAGCTGGCGAAGCGGCACTATGGCCGGTGGCAATTTCCCTAATTGGAGACCTCGCTCCACAGCGTAACAGGGGCTTCCTTATTGGAGGGTTGATTCTTGGTCAATTGTTTGGTGCAAGTTTCTCACTCATCTTAGGCGGACATCTACTTGAAAGCGCAGTAGGCGGTGGTTTAGCTGGCATTCCATTTATAGGTGGCATGGATTCTTGGCGAATATTGTTTGTTATTTATGGCCTTGCTGGCTCATTGGCGATATTGATGTTGTTATCAGGCAAAGAGCCTCCGCGTGAATATACTAGCAGTAATCAATCTACACACCCTTTAGCCGGTCTTGGAGAGTTTTATAACTTCTTTAAGAGAAACTGGAAATCAGTCGGCTCGTTATATCTATTGACCACTGTAGTTGCAGTAGTGCAGTACTCAGGTTTAGCATGGAATGTGCCCTTGTTTTTAAGACGCTTTGAGTTGGGACCACAGCAAGTGGGTCTGATTTTAGGAATCGTTATGTTTGCAGCTGGTGGTATTGGTTCTCTGGCTGGTGGTTACGTTTCTAAACTTACTGGAAAAAGTCCTGTTAAACGGCTTAATGTGATTATTTGTGCGTATTGTTTATGTATCGGTTATGGGCTTGTCGCATTCAATCCTGGCCTTTATGTGACTGTATTTCTGGTTTCATTTCCTGGAATACTATTGGCTATAGCGGGCATTATGAAGTTGGTTATTCTACAAGACATTATACCTTCTCATATGCGTGGTGTAGCTACATCGTTGGAAAGATTGTTCTCTAGTTTGATTGGCGCATCATTGGGCCCAATGCTGGTAGCGATGTTAACCCAATATGTATTTGAGGCTGATGATATGGTTGGTGTATCGCTTGGTTTGGTCGTGGGGCCAGCCATGGGAATTGCGGCTATTTTAGCGTTCGTTCTGAAAAAAGAGATTGTTAAAAAGTATGATGGTATGAAGGCAGAGTAAGAGTCCTAAGTGGGGCTCTTTGTTTATTTTCTACTGCTAGCTTTTTATTAACTAAAGGTTAAATATGATAAAACGTATATTAAAATGGGTGAGTGGCATACTTATCGTTGTATTTCTAATTTGTGCGGGATTGATTGCAAGTATGCGCGCTGGTTGGTGGAATCCGACTTACGACTATGTACAACAAAAACATGCAATAGCACCTTCAAAGTTTGTCAAAGTAGGTGATACAACGTTACATGTGCGGGACGAAGGCGAAGGTCCGGTTATCATCATGTTGCATAGTTCAATGACAAATCTTCGCATCTATGATGACTGGGCTAATCTGTTAAAAACAGACTATCGTGTTATTCGTATAGACTGGCCTCCGTATGGACTTTCTAATGACCCTAAACCATCTATTGGTATGCCCGGTATTGTTGCGTTGCTTGAAAAATTTGTTGAACAAGAAGAATTAGAGAAATTTACTTTGGTCGGTAGTTCTAGTGGTTCAACTATTTCAGTACTTTATGCCGCATCTCATCCAGAACAAGTGCGTGCGCTTGCGTTGTCGACATTACCTTTGTCAGCACCACCAACAACAAAGCGACCAATCATCGCAAGTGTGAGTCGCTATATACATCAAAATTGGGTGCCTAATTATCTGCCACGATTTTACTATCAATCTTCTTTGAGTTGGTTGTACGGTGTCCCTTCGCGACTCAAGCCTGAGACGGTGACTTGGTATTATGAAACTAATAATATCCCGGGAAAATTTGCGCAGGTTAATCAGTATTACCAGGCTAATGTGAAAGCAATTTGGTCGAAAACTAAAGGTGCGGGTAATGAAGCGGCCCAAGTTAGGGTACCGATACTTCTTCAGTGGGGTGATGTTGATCCTGTTTTACCTATAAATCTGGTTTCAGGTGCAGTCGCTGAATTTAAGAACACCGAAGTGAAGGTGATTCATTACCCAGATGTTGGACATTATCCGATGTTAGAGTTACCAGAAGAAACCGGTAAAGATTTAAAGGCCTATATAGACCAAATTCATGCTCAAGAATAACCTTAGCTAAGTGTTTGCAATCTATTCTTCGCTTAGTCTATTGACAGACTTTGCGAAGAGTATTAATTAAGGTTTTCTCGCTCTGAGACAAGCGCGCTTCCTCTCGCCAAAATATTCCAGCAGGACGAGAGTAGCTAGACTGTCCGAAGTCTATCTGGATTAATTGACCTGATTTAATTTCGTCAGCGTATTCTCTGTGATTTCCTAGCGAAATAAAATCGCTGTTTAACAAACAACCTTTCATCAGTAATAAAGACGATGTTCGCAGACCAATCTCTGGTACAGGTAATTCATTATCGAGGAAAATCTTTTTCCAACCCTGAGTGACCATTGTATCGTCTGGCACGATCCATCGTGCATTGACGACATCTTTGAGTTTTGGTTTGCCTTTTTTCAATAACGGGTGGCCAGCGCGCATTAACATGCTAGCGCCTTCATCGGATAATTGTTCGAAAACTAGACCTGTAAGATCTATGGTTGGCGCCCTTGCACCGAAGGCCATGCGCACACTTCCTTCCTTTACCAATTCTACTAATTCATGGATGTTGTCTTCAACTACGGTAATTTGTAATTGTGGGGTCGTTACTGCTAATCGTGAAATAGCTAGAGGTAGTCGATGCATAATAAACATTGCTTCTGTACCTATTGTAATAGCTTCTTCCCGTCGACCACGAAGTGAATTGATGGTTTCTAGAGCTCGATCTCTTTCAGTCAAAATAATACGAGCATGAGGAAGGAGTTCTCTAGCTTGAGACGTTAAGGTGATACCTTGAGATCCTCGCTCAAAGAGCTTGATGTCTAAGGTATCTTCCAACTGTTGAATACTGCGACTCAATGAAGGTTGTGACACAGCGAGTATATCTGACGCCTTATTAAAACTGCCATGTTCAGCGACAGTTACAAAACGTTTTAATTGTCGGATATCCAAACTTTATTCTCCTAGATAAATATAATCTTAATGTATGTGACCATTGATTCTGCATACTAGATATTTTGTTATAGATTTATTGTATAGGCAATCGATAAATTCATTTAGATATTTTATAACTAAATGGTTATGGTGGACGCTCATTTTGATTATTTGATAGCCGATGATAGGAATTGATAATGGCAAAGAATTTATTTGTAGACTTAGCTATATTCGGTGACTCTTATTTATTGAACCGTCATTTCCCCTTATCAATTCAACAAAAAATCGTCCCCGGTAGGATGCATATCAATTTGCGCAGTAACCAACAGAATAAAGAGATGAAACAATGAAACCATATGTGATGGCGATGTGCCGTCCAGCGATTAAGCCCGTTTTTAATTCATCCAACAAAGTGCAACAAGAGATACTTGATGAGAATTTGACACTTTGCTGTGACCATATCTCTAGGGCCAGCGCAGAGCATAACGCCCGTCTAATTGTATTCCCTGAATTTACCTTTACAGGCTATGGTCCCTTGACCAATGCAGACTGGGTAGAGGCAGGAGTAACCTTTCCTGGGCCAGAAACCGATCGCTTTGCCGAAGCAGCTCAAAAAGCCAATGCTTACGTGGTCGTTCAAGCGGTCGAACGTCATGATGCGTTTCCGGGGCGTTACTTTCTTTCGGCTATCATCATTACTCCTGCTGGCGATATTGGTCTTAAATACCGCAAAAATTACACAATATCATTGCGCACTAGTCCTATAGATGTGTACGACCAATATATTGCTGAGTTTGGTGTCGATGCTTTCTTTCCGGTTTTAGATACTCCTCTTGGTGTTTTGGCCTTGTCCATTGGTGCTGAACCTCATTGGCCAGAGGCTATTCGTGAGTTGAGTCTTCGAGGTGCAGAAGTTGTGCTCAATCCTGTTGGCTCGCTATTTGGTGTGGATTATATGAAGCGACCCGGTGCTGAGCTGGTGCGAGGTACTAGGGCATTTGAGAACATGCTGTATTTTGGCATGACTAATATTGTCGGTGAACAAGCCGCTGATCCGCAAATATTTGATTTTAATGGCGCTAACATTGGCGAGGATGCGAATTACGGCATGACATTGGCTGAGGTGGATATTGAGGCGCTACGCTTGGCGCGCAAACAGCCTGGTGCCAATTTCTTAGCACAGATTCAGACCGCGCTTCATCGCGAGTTAAATGATTTTCCCCTTTGGCCTAAGAATACCTTTCCTAACGGGCCTACACCTGGTGCCGAAGAATTGCTAGCCGTTGAGAAAGCGTCTTGGCAACGTTGGTTGTCTTTATCGAAATAACAATGGGTATGAACCCTTAATCAAGACACTTAAACAATGCTTACTTGGTTAAATGTGGTGATCAATATTAAAAATAAATTCTGCGTACTTTAGTCAAACTAATACGCGCTTGTTTTTCCTTATGGAGGTTATGAAATGCCATGTGAAATTGTTGGCTTACACTTTTTTGCTGACTCGTCAGAATTACATCCAGTGGACAATGTTTTGGATACTGATTTTATTCGTGAATATGCCATCGCCCATGAAGAAGCAGGGTTTGATCGAGTATTGATTGGGCAAACTGCCACTTGGCCAGATGGAATTACTATCGCCAGTCATATTGCTGCGGTAACAACCAAACTGAAATTTATGATCGCACATCGTCCAGGATTTATTGCCCCGACTATGGCTGCTCGTATGTTCGCTACTTTAGATCAGTTATCAAATGGTCGTGTGGGTGTGCATATTATTACTGGCGCCAGTGATGTTGAAATGCAGTGCGATGGCGACTTCCATACTAAAGATGAACGCTATAAACGCAGTCGTGAATATGTTGATGTATTGCGTCAAATTTGGCAAAGCGATGCTCCTTCAAATTTTGCAGGAGACTGGTATCGCTTTAATGCTGGCTATTCAACCATCAAACCCAAGCAGGAATCTATTCCAATCTATTGGGGCGGCGGTTCGGAGCTCGCCGTTAAGTTGGGCGCAGAATGTGCGGATACATATGCAATCGGCCCTGGCACTGTTGAGCAGACAGCTAAGGTTATCGAAAATTTTAAAGCCGCAGCTGCAGAGCACGGACGTAACCCGGGTATTTCAATGTCGATGCGAGTCATTGTCGGAGAAACTGAAGAGGCCGCATGGCAAAAAGCACAAGGAGTATTGGACGCTGTAATTAAAATTCAGTCTACCGGCAAAAAAATCGGTCGTGATAAAGGGCCTGATGATTTGGGCGCTAAACATATGTTAGCGATTGCAGAGCAGGGAGATTGTCTTGATGAAAGACTTTGGACTGGTATTACCAAAGCAACTGAAGGGCGGTTGCATGCAATGGCCCTTGTTGGTACTGCCGAACAAGTATCTGATGCGCTCATGCTCTACTACCAAGTGGGAGTCGACCGTTTCCTCCTAAATGGTTTCGATACGATAAACGATGTTCGTCTATTTGGTCAGGAGCTTATCCCGCTGATCCGTGAAAAAGTGGCGATGCAAGATAGTAACTTAAGAATTATAACTAATATAAACGGTACTCAAGACTTTGTACCCAATTAATCGAGGAAAGATGAATGACTGAAAGTATATCAATTGTCGGAATTGGTGGTACTACTTCACCGAACTCTTCTACTGAGTGTGCGTTGCATATTGCATTGCAATCAGCTGTGTCTCAAGGCGCTTCAGTAACCCATTTTGACGGAAAGTTTCTTTCCGAATTACCGCACTATTCAATGGATGCATTAAACAATTCTGCTGAAGCTCGTGAGTTAGTCGCCAAGATACGTCAGGCAGATGGTATTATCATTGCCACTCCAAGTTATCATGGCTCAATTTCTGGATTAATAAAAAACGCCATTGATTATTTCGAAGAAACGTCTAAGGATTCCCGAGTTTATATGGATGGTCTTCCGGTTGGGATTATTGTGACAGCTTATGGTTGGCAAGCAATAGGATCGACACTTGGCTCAATGCGCTCAATTGTACATGCATTGCGCGGTTGGCCTACACCTTTTGGAGCTGGTATTCGAGTAACCCCAGGTATGTTTAAAGACGGTGCAGTTGATGATGCTAACGTAGACACTCAACTCACACTGGTTGGCAAGCAAGTGTTTGATTTTGCAAAACTACATTGCACTCCAACGTCAATTTAGTGATATCAAAACCGCACTCAGCGCGAAGCTAATTTAGTTTTGCGCTTGATAAGTTTATGCCCCACAAATGGCATTATTTAGTTTAATCATATTACACGCCTTGCAAGGCCGATAAACTCAAATTGTTTCTTCTTTGCTAATACTCATTATGACGCTTTTTTAAGCGTCAAACTCTTTTAATCCTTAATAAGCCGTACTGCAATTATCTCAGATTGCATATATTTCAACTTTCGAATTTATATTGACAATAATTATCAATGCGTGCAAATATAGATTTTTGCATAGCTATGCAAAAATGCTGATTAGCCAATTCTGGCTGATAAAAACAAGCTTAATTAAGGTCTGAATATGATTTATCAAATAGTACAAATGGACTTTAGGCGAGTGTTCATTAGCGGGCATTTTTGCGCAGCGCTAAAACGTTGTCATAACTATCTAATTGTTGGTTTGGTAAATGAGTGAAAATCATAAACAAGTGGCCGCGGCCAGCGATGTAGCCAAACTCGCAGGCGTATCCCAGTCCGCGGTATCCCGCACCTTTACTGAAGGAGCGAGTGTTTCGCTAAAAACCCGTAACAAAGTAATCGAAGCGGCGCAGCAATTAGGTTATCGACCTAATTTATTGGCTCGCAGTTTACTCAAGGGTAAGTCCAATATTGTTGGCGTGGTTTTAGGAAATCTGGAAAACCCGTTTTATTCTCAGATACTTGATGTGTTATCAACCAGTTTATCGGCGGGTGGTAAAAGGCTGTTGGTCTTTACCGTTGGAGCCAATGCTGAAGCTGATGCGCAGATAGATGAAATGCTTCAGTACCGAGTTGATGCCTTGATTCTTATGTCGACCACCTTGTCTTCCTCACTCGCTAAACAATGTCAAAGTGCCGGTATTCCCGTTGTCTTTTTAAACCGCACGGGACAATTTCCCGAATGCTGGGCAGTGACAGGTGATAACCAGCGTGGCTCACACTTAATTGGTAAGCACTTAATCGATTGTGGTTATCAGCGAATCGCCTTTATGGCTGGTTATGTTGATTCGTCTACCAGCTCAGAACGAGAGCAGGCATTTAGCCAATACATACAAGAACAAGGGCGGCCAGCTCCAATTCGCGAAGTAGGACATTTTAGCCGTCAAGGTGCATTAGCAGCGGCAAGACGACTATTAGCGCTACCACAGCCGCCAGATGCCATATTTTGTGCCAATGACCATATGGCTATGGCTTGCCTTGATGTCGCAAAATTTGAATTTGATTTAGAGCCTGGTAAAGACATCGGCATCGTCGGTTTTGATGACGTAAGCGCCGCTAGCTGGCCGAGCTTTGAATTAACCACTTTTAGTCAACCGGTGGCACTGATGGCACAAAAGGCCGCCGAGCTAATTATAAACCCTGCACTTGTGAGTCAACAGGCAGAACATTTTGTCGTACCAGGAGAGCTGCTTATTCGTAGCAGTACCGTTGGTAAAACGAAGTAAAACAACAAGCCCAATTAACAAACTAGGATAATAGAATGGCCGTTTGGTTAAAACGCGGAGCAACCGCAGAAGTAAAAGCTGATGCTGATCGTAAAGTCAGAGATATTGTAGAAAGTACCTTAGCCGATATCGATCAACGTGGTGATGCCGCAGTGCGAGATTTGTCGATAAAATTTGATGGTTGGGATCGTGAAGATTATCGACTCTCAGCTAAAGAGATCCAAGCCTGTATTGATACCTTGTCGAAACAAGACTTAAAAGACATCGAGTTTGCTCAAGCACAAGTCAAAAATTTTGCCACCATTCAACGCCAATCGATGCAAGACGTAGAAGTGGAAACTATGCCCGGAGTTATTTTGGGCCACAAAAATGTGCCAGTTAACGCTGCTGGTTGTTATGTACCTGGCGGTAAATATCCGCTTTTGGCCTCTGCTCATATGTCAGTTATCACTGCAAAAGTGGCTGGGGTTAAACGAGTCATAACCTGTGCGCCACCGTTCAAAGGTAAACCTGCACCGGCGATAGTCGCAGCTCAGGCGTTGGCGGGAGCTGATGAAATATATGCTTTAGGCGGTATTCAAGCTGTGGGCGCGATGGCATTAGGTACGCAAACTATCGATCCTATCGATATTCTTGTTGGCCCTGGAAATGCTTTTGTGGCTGAAGCCAAACGCCAGTTATTTGGTCGCGTCGGTATCGATTTATTTGCCGGTCCTACGGAAACATTGATTATTGCAGACGAGTCGGTTGACGGTGAAATATGTGCTACCGATATCCTTGGTCAAGTTGAACACGGCCCTGATAGTCCAGGTATTTTATTAACCAACTCTGAAAAACTTGCCCGTGAAACTATGGCTGAAATTGAACGCCTATTAGAGATATTGCCGACCGCAGATATCGCGCGCAAAGCGTGGGAAACCTACGGTGAAGTTATAGTCGCAGAAAGTTACGAAGAAATGGTACAAATTGCCGATGAACTTGCGTTTGAGCATGTTCAAGTGATGACCAGTGACCCGGAGTATTTCTTGAATAACATGACAAACTTCGGTGCCTTGTTCCTTGGTCCACGCACCAATGTGTCCTTTGGAGATAAGGTGATTGGTACTAACCATACATTACCAACCAAAAAATCGGCTCGTTTCACTGGCGGATTGTGGGTCGGTAAATTCTTGAAAACCTGTACCTATCAAAAAGTCACCACTGACGAAGCATCCGCTTTGGTGGGTGAGTATTGTTCACGTTTATGTAACTTGGAAGGTTTTTCTGGTCATGGTGAACAAGCGAATATACGTGTTCGTCGTTATGGTCATAGAGATGTGCCATACGCAAGTGCCGTTGTTCCTTCTGATAAAACTCGCGCCTGAGGTGAATTGTGACTGAGATTAGCTTACCTAAACTTCCAAATATGCGACTAGATGGACGTCGTGCGCTAGTGACGGGGGCTGGTCGAGGTATTGGCATGGCAATGGCTGCTGGTTTAGCTGAGGTTGGTGCGCATGTGACCTTAGTTGCCCGTAGTCAGGGCGAAATAAGTGCGGTGGCTGCGGCCATCGTCGCTGCTGGTGGTCAGGCTGAAGCTGTGTGTTTGGATGTTACCGATTTACAACAAGTCGAGGTCTTTTTCGAGCAGCGCCAAGGGTTTGATGTTTTGATTAATAACGCGGGTACTAATCGTCCGAAAGGGATGATGGATGTCACTGAAGATGACTACGATGCAGTTTTAAATCTGAATCTCAAAAGTGCGTTTTTTGTTGCACAGGCATGTGTGAAAAAAATGGTCGCGTCAAATATTAAAGGTTCGCTTATACATATTGGTTCGCAAATGGGTCATGTTGGCGGCCCTAATCGGTCGTTATATTGCGCTTCAAAATGGGCCTTAGAGGGAATGAATAAAAGCCTAGCTCTGGATCTTGCAAGTTATGGCATTCGCTCCAATACCATAGCGCCAACCTTTATTGAAACACCCTTAACCAAGCCGTTTTTTGAAGATCCGTTATTTTTACGCTCGGTATTAAGCAAAATTAAATTGGGTCGATTAGGACAAGTGCAAGATTTGATGGGCGCTGCAGTATATTTGGCTTCGGATGCTTCTTCGTTAGTCACTGGAACCAGTATAGTGGTGGACGGTGGTTGGACAGCCGATTAGTTTGCCACACCCCCTGCCACTGCTTTGCTAGCTGCTAATTTCTGTTAGAAGATGGCCCCAGTGCGTCCTCACATTAGACTTCTACTCATCTGGATCACCCTCTCGGTTCCGCTAATTTATTTTGTATCTCATTATTAATATGGATTATATTGCGTTGTGCAGCCTTGAGTAAAATGAAGCCTTAGGTTTAGATTATCCAATTGGAGAGAACAGCGCAGTGAGCAAAACATCGAACTGGCCCCTCAGTAGCCACAGCGAACGAATGGTGTCGCCCGTTGTTATTCGCCAGCAACTACAACAACATCCACTTACTCAAGATTGTTACCCTTTGGCAGTGGGCCGCTACGAAAAAGCGCTTTTTCATGAAATGTCACGAAATAGGCATGACGACAATATCTTGATTTATTGCTTTTCGGGCAAAGGTTTTTTACGTACTAGTGACTGGAGCGGCGAGATACAAAGTGGTGAGCTGGTGTTATTGCCTAGGGGAGTGAGTCATAGATATTGGGCAAATGCCGATGACCCTTGGTCGATTTATTGGTGTCACTTTTCCGGTCATCAAGCTCAAGAATATGTCTTTAATATGGATTATAAAAAGCAAATGCCGATCCTTAAAATCGGGCATTCACCCCAACTAATGGCACAGTTTGCCTCAGTGCTGGCCGAATCAAGCACAGGTTACAATACGCCAGCTATGATCTATGCTGCCAATATGCTTAAACAATTACTTGCTTATATCGGTAAGCTGGCGCAGCAAGTTAACACTCCTGAAAGGCAGCAATTTAACCTCGATATTTTACAAGCTTATATGTTGCAGAACCTGAATAAATCAATTGATCTGGATGCATTGGCAAAGCAGGTGAATTTGTCTAAGTTTCATTTCAGTAAGAAATACAAAGAAGCGACGGGTTTTTCACCGGTTCAACACTTTTTAAAAATGAAAGTGGAATATGCCAGCTACTTATTAGAAACCAGCGAATTAGCGATACAGGGTATCGCTTCACGGGTAGGTTATGACGATAGTTTGTATTTTTCTCGATTATTTAAAAAACACACTGGGTTGTCGCCTTCAGAGTATCGAAAACTAAAGCATAGTTAAGTGATAATGCCTTTGGTTATTCTTGCTTAACGTCTTATTGGAACTACCGCAGTCGTCAATTTCGACAAACAGCTAAGTTTACCTTGATCGTTCTCTAAGCGAATTTCCCAGATTTGTGAGCGAGAACCTAAGTGAATAGGTCTAACTGTTGCCGTTACTAAACCTGAGGATACCGAACGTATATGACTGGCATTGACTTCCTGACCAAACACTTGAAATAAGCTTGTGTCGACACAGTAGTAACCAGCTATGCTTCCTAAGGTTTCTGCAAGTACCACATTTGCGCCTCCATGGACTACACCGTATGGCTGAAAAGTGCGTTCATCCGCTGGCATAGTTCCACGTATAAAGTCGTCACCCACTTCCGTTACTTCCAGCCCAAGTGAGCGATTAATCTGACCTTTGGCTAACATTTGATTTAGATCTTCAACCTGTGGTTTTGCAAACCAGATACTCATTGCTTTACCTCAATAATCATCACAAAACATAAATTCCATCATACTAGCCTAGTAACGGTCAAATTAGTGTCACTTATAACGGACTATTTTTAGCCGTATGTATTTGAATAAACTGGTTTTATTAGTCTTGATATAATTGCATTATGCTGGAAAAGTCCAGAGCTCCATTGCCTTTTGACTTGTGCATCGAATACAGTGATTTTGCTTGCGAACCCATGGGCGCTGGTGAGCCACTTTGATGGCTAATGTCCATTGCCAAGCCTAAATCTTTGTACATCAAATCAACCTGGAAGCCTCCTTGATATCCGTTAGACGAAGGCACTCCTTCCATCACATTGGGATAAGGATTATATTTTTGTAACGCCCAATTATTGCCAGAGCTTTGTAACATTATTTGCGATAACACTGCGGGATCTAGGCCATTTTTTACGCCCATATTAAGTGCTTCCGCAGTGCCTGCCATTAGCACTGACAGCAACATGTTATTACAACATTTTGCGATTTGACCTGCGCCACTAGCGCCTGCATGAAAGATGTTTTGACCCATGTTCAATAAAATCGGTTTAGCTTCGGCAAATTGTGCATCTGTCGCGCCAACCATAAACGCTAAGGTACCTGCCACTGCGCCAGCCACACCACCAGAAACTGGAGCGTCAACAAAGCTTAATCCGCGCTGCTCGGCAATTTCACATACACGTTTTGCAGTTGCTGCATCAATCGTTGATGAATCAATGATTAAGGCGTCTTTTTTAACCACATCAAACAATGGTTGCGATGACGATACGTAAAGCCCTTCAACATGCTTCCCTGAAGGCAACATTGAGATCACTACATCTGACTCTTGAGCCGCCTCAACCGCGCTGCTTGCGGCTAAACCACCTTTTGTTACGACATGTTTAATCGCCTCAGAAGATAAATCGAATACTTTAACAGAGTGACCAGCGTTAACTAAATTGATGGCCATTGGACCACCCATATTACCTAAACCTATAAAACCAATAACGGCCATGACTTTGTCCCTTACTAATATAAAGTTAAACGGTGAAAAATCATTTCAATTCAATAGTGGTATTTACACCGGTATCAATATCATCATCGAACCATCTTGCTGTGATGGTTTTTGTCTCAGTATAAAACTTCACGGCTTGCTTACCATAAGCGTGTTGATCACCGTAGAACGATTTTCGCCAACCAGTAAACGAAAACATCGGGAGCGGCACAGGGACTGGGACATTGATACCCACCTGTCCGACCTTTATCTCGTGTTGATATTTACGAGCAACTGCGCCAGAAGAGGTATAAATGGAGGTGCCATTGCCATAAGGGTTTTCATTAATTAGGTTAATGGCTTCTTCTAAGGTGTCCACTTCCAATACAATCAATACCGGACCAAATATCTCTTGTTGGTAAATTGACATGTCGCGAGTGACATCGGTGAACATCGTTGGACCAACCCAATTACCATCGGGATATCCAGCAACTTGATAGTCACTACCATCGAGTAAACAGGTTGCCCCCGCATCTTTGCCTTCTTGAATCAGCTTCAACACCCGTTGTTTCGCTTGTGGATTGATCAAAGGACCATAACCGGCTTCAGGATCATCCCAAACACCAGGTTTGACCTTCGCCAATGCATCACGCATTTCACCAATCCATTGCTTTGTTTCACCTACCAACACGACTACCGAAATCGCCATACAACGTTGTCCGGCAGCGCCAACTGAAGCTCCTGCAATACCATTAATAACTTGGTTTTTTGATGCATCAGGCATGACGACCATGTGATTCTTAGCGCCAGCAAAGGCTTGTACTCGTTTTAGGTGGTCGGTACCGGTACGGTAAATATGTTCACCCACAGCCACTGAGCCTACAAAGGAAATCGCCGGTGTATCTTTATGTTCCAATAATTGATTAACAGCATCTTTTCCACCGTGCACAACTTGCAATAAGCCGTCAGGTGCACCTGCTTGTTTAAACAGTGCCGCCAATCGCATAGGCGTGAGTGGATCTTGTTCTGACGGTTTAAGTACAAATGTGTTACCGCAGGCAATTGCCATGGGGAACATCCACAACGGGATCATCGCTGGAAAATTAAAGGGGGTAATACCGACGCAAACACCTAAAGGTTGCGTGATGCTGTAACAGTCAATCTTGTTAGCTACGTTTTCAAGAATCTCACCCATACTCAATGAGGCGATATTGCAGGCATGTTCAACAACTTCGATACCCCGCCATACATCCCCTTTGGCATCAGCAAAGGTTTTTCCGGTTTCTTTAGCCAGTAAGCTGGCAAGTTCATCATGATGCTCTTTAAGTAAAGCTTGGTAACGCAACATGAGTCGCGCTCTGTCACCAACTGGCACATCTTTCCAAGTTTCAAACGCTGCTTTGGCTGCGTTCACTGCATCTTCGACTTCTTGCGAGGTGGCGAGAGGGACTTGAGCAATCACTTGTTGGTCGGCTGGGTTGGTAACATCCAACCAGTGTTGGGTTTTACTTTGGACTAGCTCACCATTAATTAGCAATGGCACTTTGTGTATTTGTTCGGACATAACAATTCTCAAGTATCGTATCAATACTTTAAGATTAGCATATCTGGCCGAACTAGAAGATTGATAATCTTGTGAACATTATGGACTATCTTGCGATCATAAATGAGGGATTGTTAGCAGTTTTGTTGCGCTCACGCCGATGGCGATTTGCCCATAAACTGGCAATATCGCCTTGCTCGGTCAGTGAAAGTTAATTTGTTAGTTTAACCTTTGGAAAAAATTGAATGATCCTTGGTCACCGATTTTTCTAGAAAAACTAATGCCAAGTTCAATCAATTGAGGTGCATTATTGTACTGTTTAATGACTTTTTTCAGTTCACTGACCGCGCGTTTTGTTTGGTCAACGCTATCTAATGCAATAAAGTAAACATAAGCGTATTGAACATTTTGCGAGTCCCATTTTATAGCCTGTTTAAATGACTTTATAGACTGCAATTTTTGTTGCTGACGAATTAAATGCAAACCTTGCGCGTAGTGTAATACTGCTGATTTAGGATTGGCTGTTAGCCCTTGTTGAAGGGTTTGTGCAACTTTATCGGTTTGTTGTGATGCACGATAAATATCCACCAAATTAACGTAATTGATATCAAAGTAAGGATCGACTTCAATTCCATGTAAAAGTGCATCTATCGCTTGCTGGTTTTGTTGAAGTTTCATATACACTTGGCTTTGATTCAGATTTCCTTCACCGCGCCACTGGGTTTGTGCATTGCTGGTAAGCAGTATGTCTAACGCTTGTTTGAATACCGCAGTGGTGTCCAATCCTAAGCCAATTAAATCACTTGCAGCAAACGCTCTTACGGCTTTATATTTATCGTTTAACAGCGTTTGATAGCTTTTTAAACGCTCTGCTGGTGGCAGTAAATGGCCTATTCTGGCGGTAGCCAAGCGAATTAAATCATGCTCTGAGTTTACCCATTTTTGAATATCTGCATCACTCAATTGTTGCACAGAATTTGGTAACATAGAGATGGCACTGGCGCGTTTTATCACGCTCAGCTGTTCATCATTAATCAATCTGAAATGCGCTTGCTGGGGCAAATAGCCTCGATGCATTAAGTCAATATAAGCCTGTTCTCCTTGCGGTAACGACTTAGGTTTGCCGTGCCAGAGTTCGACATTTTTGGCTGCCCATTGGGCTGACTGATCTTGATGGCACTGGTTACACGCATTCGGTGTGTCATAGGTTACCGACAAATCAGGGCGAGGGACGGTTAAGTTGTGGTCGCGCCTATCATCTACACCCATATATGTGGTCTCCGGCATATGACAATTAACGCATTGAGCACCAGCAGAATCCATTGGGTGACGAATATGTTCAGGCTGTTGGTATTCTTGAGGATTGTGGCATTGCAGACATAATCCGTTGCCTTGCACCTTAATCTTCATACTGTGTTGATTATGACAGTCAAGGCAGTTGACTCCAGCTGCAAACATTTTACTTTGTAAAAATGAGCCATAAACATAGACCTCTTCCTTAATATGGCCATCAGCATGATACAAGGGAGGTGATAATAACGTGGGTGAAAATTGATCTAAAAATGCCGTTTCGGAATCGATTCCATCTGTCAGTGGAGCGCGTAACGAGTGGCATGCAAAGCAAGTATCCATAAATTTGTTGTCGCGGGGAGGCCCTTGCCAATGGGCGACCTTATCATCTTTTGTACGCAACCAATTGCCAAACTCCTGCTGTTCTTCTTTGCTTAATAGGGGCTCAGAGCTTGTGGTTTGAGTGGAGTCAGTTTTTGGGTGCTCGGTCATTTTCCCGTGACATGATTGACAGCCAACATTGATGTTGTCCCAATGTGTATCGAAACTGTTGTCAGCCACATTGTAATTACGTTTCAGACCATCAGAATGACAGTCCGCACACATGCCATTCCAGTTCTGCAAAGGTTGTTGCCAATGTAAGCGGTCATTGGGTTTGATGTCTTCTTCGGGATAAATGGGGTACCAACGCTGCCCACCGTTTTGTTCTGTTCTAGAGTCCCAGGCAAAGGGAAAAACCTGCAATCGGCCACCGTCTTTTTCGATGAGGTATTGCTGCAATGGGTAATGGCCAAAGGTGAATTTTACTTCATAATCATTGGTGCTTGCGTTTTCAGTAAAGCGAATACGATAGGTATCATTTTTTGTATAAAATTTGGCGTTTTGTGAATAATGCTCTGCCTCAACGCCGGAAAAGTCACCCAACACACTATGTTTGTTGGCGATGGCCATCGCCTTTGCATGGTCTGACTGATTCCAATCTGACACTGCTTGTTGGTGGCAAGAGACACAATCTGTCGCATTAATCGAGGCGCTAATCTCACCAATATTAGAAAACCACAGCAACAACAAAAGCAAAGGAACAAACTTCATGGATTAAACTCACAATTTACTTATATAAAAATACCTAGACGATGCAGCTAAATTTAAAAACGGCAAACATCTTAAATTAGGGACTTAAAATACAGGAATTAGTAGTGATTAACACCCTCATATTGCATATTAGTAATTAGGCCATGATCAGACTTTGGTTAGCTAGGTCAAAAACTTTTTTTAGGTATTTATACAAACCTGTCTGGATGGGGTCATAGTTTATTGGTTTGCTTTGGAAACCGATTCTCTTTTTACTATAGTCGGTGCGTACTTAAAAGTTTTTCCTGGCTCAGGCTGAATCCCTGCTGCATATTGCAGCGCAAGTTCGGTCGCTTTGACTGCCATCATTTCTATAGGGTATCGAAGTGTAGTCAATTTAGGGCGACAATATTTGGCAAGTAAAACATCATCGTAACCGATGACTGAGACTTCGTTGGGTATATCAATACTGTGATCTAGTAGCATGGTCATTGCACCTGAAGCCATCGCATCGTTATAGGCTAACACTGCGGTAAATTCTGCTCCCTTAGCGAGAAAATTTTGCATCGCTACTTCGCCACCTTCTTGATCTGGCGTGCTGTACTCAATCATATTAGGTGATAAATCAATACCGTTTGCGTTCAGCTCTTGTTCAATACCTGCAATTCGGTCTACTGGATCGTTTATCTGATATTTACTACTTACAACAACAAGCTTTTTGTGTCCTTGCTTTAGTATGTATCGAGCCATAGTTTCCCCCCCCGCAATATTGTCCAACCAAACGCAACGATTGCCGATTTCTTCGATATAACGATTGATTAATACAAATCCGGGAATGGTATTTGCGAAATCTATCAAAGTGGCATCATCTAGTGCCTTACTATGCACCACCATAGCGTTACAGCGGTGCTCTAAAAGGGTTTCAATTGCTTTTAATTCTGTGGCCTTTTCAATTGATCCTGTGCTCATCAATATTTGAACATTCTTCTTACGGGTTACCGATTCAATGCCATGTGCCATAGTCGCAAAAAATGGATCTGATAATTCTGGTAGTACGATGCCAAAAGAGGCACTTCGCTGGGTAACAAGCGCGCGTGCATTGGCATTTGGCCGATATCCAAGGTCGGCCATGATCTTTTTTACTCTATTGCGTGTTGCCTCTCCCACCTTAGGGCCATTATTGATCACACGAGATACCGTGGCAGACGAAACGCCCGCTTCTTGTGCAATATCTTTAATTGTAGCCATAGCTGGAAGTACCTCTCAAATCCGAAGTTGTTGTGAGCATTAACGCTACTGATAGTAAACTAACTATTGCTACCATCCTAGCTGTTTTTGTGAAAGTTTAACCTGTTTTTCATTTATCTCCATTATATCCCTTTATTTATGTAGGGAAAACGTATAACCTTCATGTTTACCTTAAGGAGTCATAATATGAATATATTGGTTACCGGTGGAGCAGGTTACATTGGCACACATACGCTGATTTCGCTTATCGCGAGCGGTCATGATGTTGTGGTGGTAGACAATCTAATTAACAGTAAAGCTGCAGCTTTGAAGCGCGTCGAAAAAATTACGCAAACAAAAATTCCATTTTATAATGTCGACATTCGAGATGAAAACGGTTTGGATGACGTTTTTGTTCAACATGATTTTGATGCGGTAATTCATTTCGCTGGATTAAAAGCGGTTGGTGAGTCAGTACAAAAGCCCTTGGCATATTATGACGTTAATATTAGTGGCACTAGGGTGATTTTAGATGTGATGCAAAAACATGGCGTCAATAGTATTGTGTTTAGCTCTTCAGCCACAGTTTATGGTGATCCGCATCAAGTTCCCATTGACGAAGGCTTTCCGCTAAAAGCGACTAACCCCTATGGCCGCACAAAGCTGTTTGTTGAAGAAATGCTAAAAGATGCGGCTATAGCGAATGCAAATCTTAACGCTATTATTCTAAGATACTTCAACCCTGTTGGCGCTCATCACAGCGGTTTGATTGGTGAGGATCCCAATGGCATCCCAAACAACTTGGTACCTTTTATCGCGCAAGTGGCGGTGGGTAAACGTGAGTCGCTGGCAGTATTTGGTAGTGACTATCCAACGGCAGATGGTACTGGAGTACGTGATTATATTCATGTGGTGGATTTGGCTGAGGGTCACGTATCTGCGTTAGAGAAAAAGCACGAACAAGCAGGGGTACATATATATAACTTGGGTACAGGCAATGGCAACAGTGTCCTACAAGTGATTAATGCATTCGAGCAAGCCAGTGGTCAACAGATCAAATATACTATTTGTGACAGACGAGCAGGAGATATCGCTCAATGCTTTGCCTTAGCAAACAAGGCACAGCAGGAACTTGACTGGCAAGCAACAAGAGATATCAACACCATGATGGAAGATGTATGGCGATGGCAGTCTGCTAATCCAGATGGGTATGAATAGATAACTAGGTCTACTCCTATTTGCTAATAAATGTAGATGTATTTATATATTTTCAACGTTAATTTTGTCGTATTTCATTTGCTTAAAAAATAATCTATAGCGACATGTTGCGATCTGTAGGGTAATCGTTTACCCTCCATGGGTTGATAAAATTTACACTAACTATCAAGGTAGAAAAATATGATGGATACCGAATTCGATCCTACTGAACATCCACATCGTCGTTTGAATCCGATGACTGGAGATTGGGTGCTTGTTTCACCTCACAGAGCGAAACGTCCTTGGCAGGGGCAGTCTGAAGCCGTCGATAACAAACAAAATCCAAGTTATGACGCAGATTGTTACTTGTGTGCTTCTAACACGCGAATAAACGGTGAAGTCAACCCTGATTATAAAAATACCTTTGTATTTGAGAATGATTTTGCTGCATTAAAAGAAGACGTCCCTACTTTTGCAACTGAAGATCCACTTTTTACTATGCAAGTAGAGAAGGGCCGCAGTCGTGTTATTTGTTTTTCTGAAGATCACAGCAAAACTCTACCAGAGCTTTCATTAAACGAACTTGTAGCAGTCGTTGCGACTTGGCAACAACAAGCACTAGAGTTGGGCCGCGAGTATCAGTGGGTCCAGGTGTTTGAAAACAAAGGGGCGATAATGGGGTGTTCTAATCCTCATCCCCATGGTCAAGTGTGGGCTCAATCTCATCTACCGACTCTTGCAATGCGCAAGCGCGATAATTTTACGACTTATTTTGAAAAGTATGGTAACTCACTGTTAAATGATTATGTACAAAAAGAACTAACGCTTAAAGAGCGTATAGTTTGTGAAAATGATGACTGGTTAGTTGTAGTTCCTTATTGGGCTGCATGGCCTTTTGAAACTTTGCTATTACCGAAGTTCTCAATCTCGAGTTTAACTGAATTGAATGAGGTAACTAGCAAAAGCTTGGCAGATATTATTCGCCAAATAACTATCCGATACGATAATTTGTTTAGTACCTCCTTTCCATACTCTATGGGTTGGCATGGTGCTCCATTTGACCAAGAGACACATCCGGAGTGGACGTTGCATGCGCACTTTTTCCCGCCCTTATTGCGCTCTGCTACAGTGAAAAAATTCATGGTGGGATATGAAATGATGGCTGAATCACAACGGGACCTTACCCCAGAGCAAGCCGCACAGCGATTGCGCGATGTTAGTGCAATACATTATAAGGAGTCTCAACATGACGATAAATAATATCTCAGAAAACCTATTTTCAGAACATTTTAATGGCTCTTTAGAGGCCGATATAGTGGCTCCTGGACGCGTAAATTTAATTGGTGAGCATACAGATTATAATCAAGGCTTCGTATTCCCAGTGGCGATAAACTTTGGCACACAAATTCAAGGTGCTAAACGTGATGATAATATTGTTGAAATCGTTGCGCTGGACTACGATTCCGAAAAATCACAGTTTGCTTTGGATGATATTCAGCACGTTGAAACGGCTACGTGGAGCAATTATGTTCGCGGTGTAGTGAGGATCCTTAAAGCTAAATATCCGCAAATTAAAGGTGCAAGCTTGCTGGTAAAAGGCAACGTACCGCAAGGAGCGGGGTTGAGCTCTTCTGCTTCGTTTGAAGTGGCAGTGGTAAAGATATTTAGTGAGTTATATAACTTAGATATTGATGGTGTAAATGCAGCGCTGATTGGGCAAAAAGCAGAGAACGAGTTTGTGGGTTGTGCCTGCGGAATTATGGATCAGCTTATTTCAGCGATGGGAGCTAAAGGCAAAGCAATGTTGCTTGATTGTCAGTCATTATCATTTCGCCATACTCACGTATCAGATGACTTTAAACTGTTGATCATTAATTCCAACGTAAAACGAGGACTAGTTGATAGCGAATATAATCTGCGACGAGAGCAATGCGAAGCTGCTGCACACATCATGGGTGTAGCCTCTTTGCGAGAAGCAAACGTTGCTTTGCTCGAAGCCAACAAAGTCGAACTGGGTGATGTGAATTACAGACGTGCAAAGCACATTATTACTGACAATCAACGCACCTTAGATATGTTTACAGCATTACAACAAAATGACTATAAGACTATCAATAAGCTAATGCGTAACAGCCATAATTCTATGCGTGACGATTTTGAAATTACCACAAGTGAAATAGACTATTTGGTATCTTTAGTTGATCAAAATCTAGGTGAGCTGGGTGGTGTAAGAATGACCGGTGGTGGTTTTGGCGGTTGTGTAGTGGCACTCGTACCAAATGATAAATTAGACGAAATAGTTGACATAATTGATGCCAATTACCAAGTTCAAACAGGTATAAAAGAAAGTGTTTATGTGTGCACTGCTGAACAAGGTGCTTTCTATCAAGAAAGTGCGTCAAGCTAAAATTGTGATAAAAAAACTAACTCTATCAGCTCCTCAAATTTCAATATAGTTAATCAGATTTTTTATGTCAAAGTGGCAACAGTACAAGCACTATTGCCACATACTTGATAGTTTATCTCCACACTATAGGCATAAACACCGTCATTTCAGCCGTGCCTCGATTGCTCCACGAAAAGTACGGTACTAATTGTACTTTATGTCGAAGAAATGTAGGTTTTGTTGATATTGAATGATACATATTTTCTGACGGTTGTTTGCGCATCAACATAGTCGCTTCAATTGTTGTAATACCGCCTAGAAAATCAGTCTTGTGCTCGATTTTAAAATCGGTTTCGCCATCAATGTACGCATCTAAAATTGTTGCATTTTCGGGTAAGTCAGGTGATTCAACACAATAAACGATAGGCCCACGTTTAACTGCCACTTGATTGCGCACTTCTTCTATTCGCGGGTGACCTTCTATAAAAGTCGCTTCCATAGGTAGGTCTATTGTAATGGTGTCGCCTTTCTTCCAGTTCCGCATAATTATGGCATAGGTTCCGGGCTTGGCGGTTACCTCTGCGCTGTGTCCATTCACTTTTATATCTGCACTTTTAGTCCAACCTGGGATGCGAAGCGCAATTTCGAAAGAGTCTGATTTACACTCTTCAATAGTCAGGTTGATAACGCCTTGCCATGGATAATTCGTTTCCTGAACAATCTTAATCGCAGTTCCATCTCGCATATTCGTTGCTAGCTTGTTACCACCGTATAAATTTACATAGATTCCGTTTTCGGACAAGCTGTAAGCCCAGCCTGATAAGTTTGCAATAGTACGAACAAGGTTGGGAGGGCAACAAAAACATGCAAGGTAGCCTTCACGGTTGGGTGTTTCAGTAACATCAGCATGGGAATGATAGTCGCGAGCGTTATGCAGCATTCTAAGTGGATTAGCATAGAAGTAATCTTTACCTTCGATACTAATCCCCGATAATCCACTGTTGTGCATCACCAGCTCGATAATATCCGCATATTTTGCTTGGCCATGGATACCCAGCATTCTGAAGCTAAACATAGCATTACACAAGTTCGCGCAGGTTTCGTTATATGCGGTAAGGTTAGGCATCATATAGTCATCAATAAAACCTTCTTCTATCATGTCCCGGTTAGCAGAAGCTCCATAATGAGTTTGACCAACCGCGCCTGTTGCGTACATTTTCTTTTGAGTAACACTTTCCCATAAACGATCCAGTGCAGTTAGTAGGGCTTTTTCACCTGTCTCAGCGTACACATCTGCAGCACCTGCGTAATAATATAACGCTAACACAGCGTGACCTACAGGATCAGTCTCTTCGCGCAGCGGAGTGCGCTCTTGCACCATGTCTCCGATTGGGTAGCCTACTGTGGTTGAATCATGCACGATGTCGTATGTACCGCGGCGGTCGATAAATTTTTTCGCAAGGTCCAAATATTTTTTGTCACCTACCGTGCGATATAACTCAACCAAACCCATAATTTGAGTTTGGTTAAAACCAAAGCGTTGGTAATGTTTCGTGTCGGGGAAAAAAATGGTGTACAACAATTCAGCGTGTTTAATCGCAATATCGAGAAAGTTGCGTTTCTCAGTTAAACGAAAATGAGCACAGGCGCTTATGAACAAATGACCCGTATTGTACATTTCATGATATTTGCGGTTCTCGTATCTATCTGCATCTGGGTTTAATTGAATTTGAGTTTGCAAGTAACCGTCCGGTTCTTGCGCTTTTGCAAAAATCTCAATGTATTCATCTATTTCGTTTAATAATGCAGTGTTTTTTGATAACGCATAAGCGTAAGTTTTTGCTTCCACGAATTTATAGAAATCACCATCATGCCAATACATGCCCTGATGTTTACCTTCTTTCATTCCAGCAGCAATTTTAAAGTTATTGAGTGCGTGACCTATGTCTCCGCATAACACATCGCCCATGTATGGGAGCATTACATCAATTGCTTTTTGGGTTTTGTCTGCCCAAAATCCAGTAGTCCATTGACAGTCAGCAAAATTAGTGGCTTTAAGCTTAACGTGTGGACTATTTGAATTGGCGATAATCGCTTTATTTTGTGAATTAATCGCGCTCATGATTTTACCTCTTTGTCTTTTGGTCTTAACTTTAATTTTGAATAGTGTTCAATTTATTCACACTTTCGATCACTAATTAAACATTGTATTTTACATCTTTTAAACATACTATGTTTAAATTAGTCTTATGTATAGTGTGTAGTGAAAATTTATGCAAAAAAATCCAGATAGCTTAGTAACCCAGTATTCATTGATTGCTGCATTTGGCGGATTTATATTCGGTTTGGATGCTGCCAATATCTCAGGAGCGATCCGCTTTGTTAGCTCGTTGTTCGAACTAGATAGCATTCAACAAGGTACCGTAGTGGGGTGCGCATTGCTGGGTGTGATTGTAGCACTGCTATTTACTGGCACCCTATGCGACAAGTATGGACGCTACCGCGTATTACTGGGAATTGGTTTTACCTATTCTTTATCGTCCCTTATATCAGCTACTGCGGTGAACTATGAAATGCTGGTTGTTGGCCGCTTTATTGGAGGCGTTGCATTTGCTTCAATAACCGTTTCAGCAATGTATATCGGTGAAATCGCACCTGCTAAAAAGCGTGGAAAGTTTGTTTCCGTTAATCAATTTATGATTGGTTTAGGGTTGCTAGTAGCCTTTGTAGTTAATTATTTCTTGCTAAGCGCTATGGATGATATTAGTTGGATTAACAAAGACAATGTTTGGCGGGTAATGTTAGGAGCCGAGCTAATTGCTAATGCGGTTTGGGTGACTTTATTGTTTCGTGTACCTGAATCGCCACGCTGGCTTATTAAACAAGGCCGGGATACTGAAGCTAGAACAGTTTTTAGCAAAATTGCTTTGCCTGAAAAAATTGAACAATTGATCAACGAAATTAAACACAGTCTCAAGGAAGATGTAAAACTGAATACCCAAGGCCAGCTAAAGCTATTGTTCAGTCCTCGACTACGATTTGTACTCTTGATCGCAGTTTGTTATGCCATCGTGCAAGGAGCAACTGGTATGAATGCGGTGTTATTTTTTGCGCCTATGGTATTTGAGCAAATAGGGATGAGTGTTGAAGATACATTTATGCAAACCATTACTATAGGTGTTGTTGGTTTGGTAGCAACACTTATTGCTATTGGCTTTGTAGAAAAGCTTGGTCGACGTATTTTGACTGTAGCTGGCTTGCTTTTAGTTGTTGTCGCGCATGGTTCCACTTGGTTCGGTTTTAGTCAGGCTAACTATGTTTTTGATGAGACAGCAGTGGGTAGCATAACTAGTCAATTACAACAGCAAGGAATCGAAACAGACAAAATTGAACAACTTCATGGTGAAACTTTTGCCAACGACGTAGCGCTAAAAAGCAAACTAGCTGAACTGTTCAATAATAAAGACCTCCCTATGGTGAGTGGAATTATCATCAAAGCCACCATAAAAGGCGTAAACGCACCTCTTGTTTTGTTTGGTATTTTTGCCTTTTTAGCTGCATTCAATTTGTCAATCGGTCCCATAATGTGGGTCATATTTTCTGAAGTTTTTCCCAATGCGGTACGCAGTGTCGCGCTACCTTTCGCCGCATTAGTGCAAACTATTTCATCTTGGTCTATTCAACAATTCTTCCCTTGGCAGCTAAACAACATGGGAGTCGCAAACATCTTCATGTTATATGCGGTCATTGGCTTTATTGGATTGATAATAATGTATTTCTTTCTGCCAGAAACGAAGGGCAAAACGATCGAAGAAATTGAACGCGAATTAGCAAAAGTCTAAAGGAAAGAACGTGCAAAAAATTGACTGTTTAATTATAGATTGGGGAACCACAAACTTTCGCGCATTTGCTATGTCAGCCAATTATCAACTTGTCGAAACCAAAGAGTTGAACCTTGGGCTATTACAAGTAGAACAAGGTAAATTTGCTGAAACCTTAAAGCTAATGTTGTCACAATGGCTACCTGAGTATCAATCGCTACCGATTTACATGGCAGGCATGGTGGGTTCAGCAAAGGGATGGGTTAACGTTGATTACGCTCACACTGCGGCAGGTTCAAATGAAATCGCAACTAAGGCTCATTGTTTTCATTTACCTTGGGGCCCCGAAGCCGTTATCTTTCCGGGAGTTTGCCATCAATATGAAAAAGAAAAATTTGATGTGATGCGTGGGGAAGAAGTGCAGTTACTCGGTTTGGCAAAACTCCTAAAAAAGGGCAGTTTTACTTCGGTTCTACCTGGTACTCACAGTAAACATGCAGTGGTAGAACAGGGTAAATTGAGCCATTTTTCTAGTTATCTAACTGGTGAGTTTTATGCCTTGCTGTTAAAGCACAGTTTATTAGGCAAAGGCCTCTCACAAAGTCCAGCTTTCGATGAGCGCGCTTTTTATGAAGGGGTTGCAGACGCCAAGGATGCCACGTTGGTTAATCGCGTGTTTTTGGCCTGGACCCATCGTCTTTTTGGTCACTTAAGTGACCAACAGGTTCCCGATTACCTATCAGGACTACTAATAGCACATGAACTTGAAGCCTTATCCACTAAACAACCGATTTATTTAATTGGGGGCGGCAATTTATGTGACCGTTATCAATTGGTTTGCAATAAATTGAATATTAACAACGAAGTTATCTCTGGCAACGAATGTTTCCTCGCTGGAATGATCAATCTAATTGAGCTAATTAAAAACTAAACGAGTTTACTTATGACCAAACAAGTTGATTTAACAGAGCAATTACCGTTAATTGCAATAATCCGCGGTGTTACACCTGACAACGTCATTGACGTGGCAGGAATACTTATTGAAGAAGGCTTTACAATGATAGAAGTCCCTCTTAATAGCCCCGATCCTCTCACCAGTATTCGCGCTTTGGTAAAGGAATTTGGCTCTGAGTATTTAATTGGTGCAGGAACGGTTACTACGCCAGAGTTAGCCGCTAAAGTTATTGATACTGGGGCTAACCTTGTTGTCACACCTAACTGTGATCCTAAAGTGATCAGCATGTGTGTGAATGCTGGATGTGCTACTTTTCCAGGTGTAGCGACACCAACCGAAGCGTTTACAGCAATCTCAGCCGGTGCCACTGATTTAAAATTGTTTCCAGTTTCTATGTTTGGAATTGAAGGGATGAAAGCGTTAAAATCTGTACTACCTAACGATATCAAGCTTTATCCGGTTGGAGGCATTAACCCTAGTATTGAAAGTATGCAACCTTATATAAAAGCTGGAGCCGCTGGATTCGGGTTAGGCTCAGCCCTATTTAAATCAAGCATGTCTTTGGATGAAATTCGCAAAAGCGCGAGAAGTTTTGTGCATAACTTTCGAGAATGTGTAAATAATCACTGAAATGTCACCAAAAATAAGGATATTTTGTAATATAGAATTATTTATTACTGGAAAGTTAGCGGCTACACAAACATAATATGTTTATTATTTTAAAATAAAAAAGTACAAAATATGAGTGAACTAGTTTATTACGACTTAAAACGTACCGCTAAAATGACACCCAGCTTGTCAATTCAAGTAGCTCGAGAGCTTGGCAGAAGAATTGTCGCTGGTACTTTTGAAACTGGTAGTTTAATCGAAGACGAAAATGCCTTGGCGGAACGTTTTCAGGTGAGTCGAGTGGTGGTGCGTGATGCGGTTAAAATATTGGTCGGCAAAGGGTTGTTGGACGTCCGCCGAGGTATTGGCACTAAAGTACGCCCACGCAATGAGTGGACCTTATTAGACGATGATGTTTTAGCATGGCACATTACTGCCACGCCAAGATTAGATTTTATAAGTCAACTGATGGACATCCGTTTAGCTTTTGAACCCAAATCTTCTCGCTGGGCTGCTGAACGTGCTACCAAAGAAGATATCGCAGAAATTGAAAAGGCCTGTGAGCGAATGGAAGAAGAATCAGGCTCATTAGAGAAGTTTGTTGTTGCCGATGCACTTTTTCATAAAGCAGTATTGCACGCCGCTCACAACGAGTTTTTAACTGCTATGGAAGGTGTGATTTATTCTGCTTTATTGGTCAGTGTTCGTATTACAAATAAGGATCCACGTAAGAACAGTGATTCAGTTGCATTTCATCGTGAAGTTTGTGATGCCATTGCTAGAGGTGATGGGGATAAAGCTGAAAAGCTGACAGAAAAACTATTAAGAGACGCGATTCGTCGACTTAAAGAAGCTTTTGGTAATGATCAGTTTAAAGAATCACTCTAATTCGTCATTCATCCTACTGAATAAACTTATTTGAGCCCTGTTTAGCACATAACGTCAAATCTTCCTTGTGCTGCCTAAAGGGGCTCTAAACTCCCATAAAAGTAAATGCACCTTCAATAAAGTTGCTTTTATCTGTTATTGTTTTTATTTTTAACATCATACCTATGCTATAGTATGATGTTATAGTAGATCTTTATAGTTATTAACCTATTTGACGGTAAGTTACCAGCAAGTATATGAGTAACGATGGTTACGCAAGTAGATAGCAGAATAGAGGTTTAGCATACCTAGAATTTAATTATGGGTTGGTAGGCGGCTGATAAATCGAGTGCCAAATCACTGAAACTGAACTAAAACCTAAAAGCAGGTCAACGATGAGTAATAAACAATATTTTAAAAGAACACTTATTTTCAGCGGTCTAACGTTCACTTCAATGCTGGTTGACGCAAGCGCGTTACTGCCGTTATCAGATCAAAACAATACTGGTGGATGGGTACTAAATACCGATGTAAGTGATGAGTTCGACCATGAAACAATAGACGAAAACCGCTGGTTTATCGTCGGAAAGTTTAAAAACGGCAAGCCGCAATACATTCATCCAGATAAACCTGACAAATGGGTATGGAAAGGCCGAGCACCCTCACAGTTTTCCGGCCGAAATTACCGCCTAGAAGAGGGGATGTTAATATTGGAAGCGCGCTGGGAGCCGGAATTTCCGTTTACAGAAGAGGTCAGAAAGCCAGTATTCGGTAAGCCAATGAAACATGAAAATATTACAGTCCCGTGCTTAATAAATCGACGCGCTTTTACCTATGGATATATTGAGATTAAAAGTAAATCGGCGGATGCTGAAATTACTAGTGGTTTTTGGTCAATGGGACCCGGCTTAGAAATCGACTTTTTTGAGTCTTTTGGTGATAGTCGAGAAGATCCTAAAAAAGACCATCTAGATAGTCAGTTGTGGTGGTCAATTCGTGATTGGAAAAAACCCCTTGGCGGCAAGCCAAGTTACACAGAAAGAAAAGATCTTGGTTTTAGAATGGCGGATGATTTTCATGTCTACGGTATCGAATGGGATGAAAATGGTATGAAATATTATGTAGATGGAAAGTTACTATCAAGTGTAACTGCAGAGCAAGTCACGCAATGGGCCAAAGAAAACAGAGATGACTTACCCGAGAACTATAATGGTTATGTGGCTACTCAACCAATAAACCTTTGGTTAGACATGGAAACATTTGCTTGGCATGGCTATCCGAATAGCAAAGAAGATTTAGAATTGAATAGTCCTGAAGGTGAAAAAGATGATGGGGTTGTTGATTTTGCCGTTGAATATATTCGTGTCTGGCAAAAACCATCTCATTTAGGTAAATAGTACAAAAGCCTTTTTTAAAAAATTGGCAGCGGATATTCTATTGTATTTCTACATGATATCCGCTGCCAAAGACTTCATTCAATATTACTGCGCCTTTACTTCCAATAACAACACGCCCTCTGAAGGTAATTCAAAAGTAGCGTCCATTGAATTGCCAGTCATCATATTCTGAACCGATACCGGTTGGTTATTATGCAATGACAGCTTTAGTTTGGCGGTATTGTGACCGACATTGAGTATATTAACCAGGTAACTTCCATCCGGCTGAGAAATAGTGCGCCACATGGTTGTTTTGTGACCTAGTTGATTGTCTTCCTTAATAATTACATCCGGCTTACTGCTATCTTTAATTTCGGCAAGTGCAGCTTGTTTTATTTCTGCAATGTCTGTCGTGCCTATAGTAATCAGTTTACCTTTACCCGAATCTAAACGTTTGGTGCGTTTCTGGCCATATTCGTTTAAAGATAATGCTTTTTGAGTATCAAGAATAATTGTTCCACCACTATCTAGGTATGACTGTAATGTTTCAAATTCCGCATCGGTAACAAAATTATTTCTGTAAACAACGATCACGTCCCAACTACTATTATCTTGTTTTTGAATAATGTTCTTGGTGGCAAAACCTAGAGGAAAGCCTTCGAAAAACATGGACTCATACAGTTTGTAGCTTTGTGACATATAATCGTCGATGTTAATTGCAGTCGTTTCTGAATAGAAAAAACGTAAAGGGCGACGTTGTTCGCGCAAAGCCACAATCTCTTCTGAAAAACTATTTAAGTCATACATAACCTGCGTAACTTCGTTAGTAACATGAGGTTGCATATTGTTTGAACCTGCATAAGCTCCCCCAAGACCTGGGTCGAAAAAGTTTAGTTCTCCTTCTAAACGGTCCTCGGGCGACCCATCGGGATCGCGAGCCCAGAACCATCCCATATTTGCATCCATTCCAAGTAAAGTGGCTAACCAATACACACTTCTAACATAGCTCGTACGCGTATCTAAATCACGCCATTGACCAGAGGATAAAAAGTGAGATTCAGAGTTAACGTTTATTTTGTCAGGAGCCACTGATTCCATAAAGTCATGGAACATGGCGACGAGTCCCCAGTGGTAAGAGTATTTTTCCAACCATTCCGATGATTTGCCTGGACGGATATTTTTGCTGCCAAAGGATTTGGCATCATGGCCAACCATTGTCGTAAGTTCCGCTAAAGCTTCGGTATCTATACCTCCTGAGCGTGCATTATCCATGAACATCCGCGGCATAATTTTAATATGGGTATCGGCGTCAGGGTTAACAGCATGAAGCTCACTTTGCATAAATGTAAACCAGTCAGTACTTCTGTCCATATTATAACGGGTCCAGTCATACCAAATAGGCTTCCCCTGCAAAGCGGGATCAATGGGAATTTCAATCTCGACTTCATCAAAGTTCTTAAATTCACTTTGCCAATTCCCGTTAAGCTTGGCTATATCATTCGCGTATTTTCTATCTAACCAACTACGAAATTTATTTAAAGTGTAAGATGAAATAGAAGTCATTTCTTGGAAGTTATGTGTCCAATGGTTTTTTTCAGCATACCAGTGAGGTTCATTGGCCAAAACAAATCCCAATTCTGTTACTTTCTTGCCTTTCGTTAACTCGCCAGTGCGGCGAATAATTTTACTCCATAATTTGCGTGCAAGTGGATTGTCGATATCAAATCCGGTAAATAGTGACCTACCCTTTCGTACCTCAGGTTCTTTTTCCTCAACCCACTCAGGAATACCCATTATCCAATAGACTAAAAAGCCAATATTGGTATCCGGTATATTTGTTAGCTCCTGCATTAACTCCTGATCAAAAGTCCCATCTTCTTTGAGTAAGAACGAATTGATAGCGCGATCATGGTCAACCGGATATAAATTCTCACCGCCATGATAAAGTGCGCCTAAATGATCGTTGTAAACATCAGTATTGGTGAGAGGTTGCCCCACTGTTTTTGAAAAGTAGTCATAGGGAAATATTGGTTTACCATTACTAACAAACATATTGTCACCGGACTTAGTACCTTGCCAGTCGACCTTATTAACCGGGCGACGTTTAATTTCACCACGTAACTCCTGACCAAGTATGTCAATACCCTTGTCCAAAATTTGAATAACCTTTTTACGTTCGAAATCTGGCAACTCGGCAGCAAGCCTCACCTTGTCTTTTGCATAGTAACGTTCGTAACCAAATGCCTTTTCTAAGGTCTCTGGGTTGGCTTCATCCCAGTTAGCAAATTTCAAAAATTGTTCAGAAAACCAGACGATGGTTTCCTCTCTAGTGACATCTATTCCTTTAGCACGAGCGTCGTTCATCATTGTTTCAAGTTGCTTTAGTCTCACTCGTGCTTGCTGCTCTAAGGAACTTATTTGTTGTTCTGCTACTTGTGCTGTATTCGATTTTGATTCAATGGACTTAGTGCAGCCAGCAGTTAGTAATAATGCTGAAGCTATCGATGCTGCCAAAAGGTGACGTGTCATGACTTTCCCCCAAATTAAAAATATCAATTTATTCTTTCATGTTAATTTTATGTTTCTTATTTAAACATATCATGTTTAAATAAGTCTCACTAATAAAATTTATTGTTAATCTGTTTGTTTTTGTAAAAGTGGCGTAACAACGACGTACCTAGTGAGTTTTATAGTAAGCACACTGATATCGCTGTGAATGTTAAGAATATGTGCCACTAGGTTGCAATGGAATTAGTGAAGTTATCTGAATAAAAATAGTTTAAAAGGTCGGTGGATAATGTTTAGTAAAATTACAAAATTATTGTTGATTTCTTTTGTGCTGGCGTCTACGTCTTCAAGTATCGTTGCCGCAGAGCCTACATCAGACAGTAATAACATGAAAAACCCCAATGTTTTGATATTGATGTTTGATGACATGCGTTTTGATACTTTTTCCTATCGTGGAGGACCTGTTAATACACCAAATATAGATGCGTTAGCTGCTGAATCAACGCGCTTTGACAATGCTATGACAACAACAGGTTTATGCTCTCCGTCGCGAGCAGCACTTTACACGGGGCGCTGGGGACATAAAACTGGATTAGATGACAATGTTGAATTGTATTCAACCCGTTTAGCTGAGCTTGATCTCAAAGAGGGAGGGGTATTGCGCCGCGCGTCTGATGCTGGCTACTTAGTCGGTCATGTTGGGAAATGGCATTTGGGCGCGCGCGGAACAGAGTTACGTGGTGCAGAAATAGACTTAGCGCACGGACATGAGGCTCGAGAACGTTTTGCACGAGTTTATACCCCATATAGTAAAGTGCCTAAAATAGAGGGATATTATCAAGGAAAATTGGATAGCCGCGGGGAAAAGCACGAGTACTATATGACCTTAGACGGAGGATATGAGGACACTGCGGCCTATCAAAAAGTAGTTGCAGGAAAAAAAATGCTCAAACAAATGGCAGAAGATGATAGACCATTTTTTGGCGTAATTAGTTTTAATCAACCTCACCCAGCCTATCGTGTACCTGAACCTTACGCAAGCATTTACGACCCCGCGTTAGTTGAACTACCTGCCAATCATTTATCAAAGCGTGTATTTAAGCCGTTAGCGCAGGATGGTATTTGGTGGCCTTGGCATGACGTTGGTCATATGTCAGAAACAGACTGGCGCAAAGCTCGTGCTTTTTATTATGGGGCCATGGCGATGGTAGACAGAATTGTAGGGGAATTACTGCAAGCTGCAAAAGATGAGGGTGTTTATGACGATTTGCACATCGTTCTTTGGGGCGACCAAGGCAGTATGTTGGGGGAACACACTTTATATGACAAAGGACCGTATGCATACGATGAACTTATGCGTATGCCGCTGTTAATTAAAGACCCTGAATTACAGCCCAGAATAGTTAAACGTCAAGTATCGGTCTTGGATATTACTGCCACACTTGCTGATTGGATGACATTAGAGGCAGATGGTGACGAAGACGGACATACGTTGATTCCCCTAATGGAACAAGGAGATAAAGCGGAAGAAGGTGAAGTTGACTTATCTTTGTATGCTTATGAATGGTACAACGGCAACTGGTTTGGAATACGTGCAGTACGTACACCTGACTTCAAATTTGTTTGGAATCCTGGGGATAGTCGAGATGAATTTTATGATCTCAAGAATGATCCTGGGGAAGTACACAATCTAATCAAAGATCCTAAGTACAAAAAGCAACGGGCTGACATGGTCAAACTGCTGATATCTGAACTGGAAAGAGTTGCCGATCCCTCATTAGAAAAATTAAATTACCACGCGAAAGCGTATTTATAAGTTAAACCTATTTTAAAGAAGATAAGTATGAAAACTAAATTAAGTAAATACCTTTTCTCTGCCTCAATACTCCTAACTAGCTTTGTTGTGGCTGCTGAGCAAGCACCACGGCCTAACATTCTATTGGTATTAACAGATGATCAAGGTTATGCAGATGTTGGGTTTAGCCAATACGCGAGTAAGGATATTCAAACACCGAATTTAGATGCGCTAGCCAACTCAGGCGTCACATTTGATTCCGCCTATGTAGCACATCCTTTTTGTGGCCCAAGCCGTGCGGCATTAATGACTGGGCGATATCCGCATAAAATAGGTTCTCAATTTAATCTTCCAGTTAACGGTTCCGATACGGGTATAGATACCAATGAAGAGTTTATCAGTAAATCTCTTCAAAAAGCGGGCTACTTTACTGGGGCAATAGGTAAGTGGCATCTAGGTGAGCAGCCACAATATCACCCGAATGTTCGTGGATTCGATGAATTTTACGGTTTTTTAGGGGGCGGGCATAAGTTTTTTCCGGCTGATTATCAACCTAGATATGAACACGTAAAAAGCCAGGGAGTAAAATTTATAAATGACTATATTACACCGCTTGTACACAATGATGTTGAGGTACGTGAAACCGAATATCTAACCGATGCTTTCTCTCGTGAAGCTGTAAATTTTATTACTAAAGCAGCTGATGATAAATCTCAGCCATTCTTTTTGTATCTTGCGTACAATGCACCTCATGTTCCTTTGGAGGCAAAGGAAGAAGATTTAGCTAGGTTTAAACATATAAAAGATAAGAAGCGTCGTACTTATGCTGCAATGGTGTATGCCGTTGATAGAGGCATTAGGGAGATTGTTAAAACCTTGAAAGATACCGGTCAGTATGACAATACCTTTATCGTTTTTCTAAGTGATAACGGTGGAAAAGTTGAATTTGGCGGGGTGAATAAACCATTAAGAGAAGGTAAAGGAAGTGCGCGCGAAGGCGGACACCGAGTACCTATGATGATGCACTGGCCGGCAAAACTGAAACCTGGAAAACGTTATCCTCACCCGGTTTCTTCATTAGATTTTTATCCAACCTTCATGGCGTTAGCTGGGGCTAAAATACCGGAAGATAAAACACTTGATGGCAAAGACATCTGGTCACATATCGAACAGGGTTCCAGTGCGCGGAAGGGGGAGAGCTTATATGTATTGAGGCATAGAAAGGCTGCCCACGATGTGTCGGTAAGACGAGACCAATGGAAAGCAGTTCGAACAAAAGTAACTGGAAAGTGGCAGCTATTTAATATTGAGTTAGATATTGCTGAAAAAAATGATTTAGCCAAACAACACCCCGAAATATTACAAGATTTAGTCAATGATATCGCCCATTGGAGTTGGTCTAACGTCCCACCTAAGTGGTTTCATCAGCATTGGGAAGGAGATCAATGGCGTAACGACAATATGCCCAAATTTGGTGAAACTTTCACGGTCGACTAATTAATAAAAATAATCGTTATGGAGTTTAGTTTGAACTGACTTTAGTCGTCTATAAGTTGGTGTGAGCTACGGTAATTACGATATTACGTCACTTCAAATGGGAAACTATTATGGTAAATAACTTAGGTGTAAAAAACAGTTTGGCTATGGTTATTTCTGCTGTGTTAATGATAACAGGTTGCGAAAACACAACTATTGAATCAAATATGTCAGAGACAAAACCTTTAAATAATGATTCCGCTTCGCTTTTTACAGAATCAGAATCAATCATGCAACTTGAACAAAATTCACGTAGAAAGTGGGACAACCCCCAAATAGTTGACCTTGATAACGATGGATATTTAGATGTAATAATTACCGAGCATGCTCATGCTGCGAAAATTTTGTGGAATGACGGGGGCAGGTATTCGGAATCAAAACTGCTAATAAGTGGGGATACGCACGGTATAGCTGTTGCTGATTACGATGGCGATGGGCGCATAGATATCATTGTTTCGCAAGGTGGTGGTGGCGGCACAAATCCACGTTTACCGATTAGATTTCAAGTCAATCCAGACCGCACCTTGGAATCACTAGGGGTTTATTCACATTTTGAACGCAGCCGTGGAAGAGCCGTGAAGTTTGTTGATACTAATAATAACGGAGAATTAGATCTAATCACTTCAGCCTTTCCGCTTAAGTCGCAGAAGCAAGGGGGAAATTTTCAATACAGCAAAAATGATAGCAACGAATTCGACTTTATCAATTATCTTCCGCATGCCCAATGGTTGGGATATAAACTTTTAGTCGCGGATCTGAATAACGACAATGATACTGACCTCGTATTTTACGGTGGCAAAAATATGATTGCACTCTTAGGTGCTAATGGTTTGGAATATCAAAATGCCACAAAAGAGCTCTTTGGTGACCTAACCAATATCTCTCATACAAGCAGCATTTCTGCGTTCGATTTTGATAATGATAATGATCTTGATCTGTTGCTTACCCGTGCAAAACACCAATTTGAGGGGCAAACCTACTTCGATGATAAACGGCGACGCTTCGCTTTTTTTGCTCGCGGAAATAAAATGGATTACGAAGATTTGTTGATAGAGGGTGATCTTATTATTGAAAATTTACAAATGGCCTATCCTGATTTTAGTGTTTTCGTTGGTGCTAATAAATCAAAACTAACATTTGGTGACTCTGATAAACATGGACAAAAAGATTTTCAGTTAACTTCCCTAGAAGCCACTGGTTTTCCTGAAGATACGACTGAAAGGGGCCTTTATATTGGGTACATTGGCGATGGGTATTGGCGCATAGGTGGGCTGACAAAATCGCCAACGTCCGCGGTAATTCTTAATGTGAAATCCACGCCAAAATCTACACAGCAAGAACAACTACCGGTTAAATTATTAGAGAATAAACAGGGTGTCTTTTTAGATGTAACTGAACAATTTGGTATCGACGTCGCTGAACAAACTAGCAGTGCGGCCGTTGCTGATTTTGACAACGACGGATGGTCAGATATTCTAATTATCCGCAATGGTGACTCTTCTCAAGCCAATCAACAAATATTCTATAAGAATATTAATGGTAAGTATTTCGAACTTACTGACAACCACGGTGTTATATCTGCTGAGTTGGGAGCGACAGGGCAAGGCGCTGAAACGTTTGATTTTGATGATGACGGAGATATGGACATTCTCTTTGGAAATCAACGCGGCCGTTGGCATTTATTCGTTAACAATAGTAACGCACTGTCGAAAAACAATTTTCTAAAAATTCGTGTGGGGAATTCGCCGCGTCAAAACAGCTCTGCACAAAATGCAGTCTTACGTTTAGAGGCTTGTGGGAAAAAGTTCATACGCTATGTTGGTGCAAGTTCTGCGGCATTTTCCCAAAGCTTTGACACTAATTTGCACATAGGTCTTGGAAATTGCAGCACTATTGATAAAGCGACTATTACTTGGAGCAACGGCGAATTGCTTAACTTAACAAGTTTAACAGTTAATCATTTAAACAAAGTGGGTAGCTAATAAACCCAAAAGCCGTCTAACCAATTATTGAGGCAGCGCTACACGTGGTTATGAAACAATGACCATGCTCAGTGTTGCTTTCCCACACCATATTACGTTTTTAGGGTTCTAAAAACGTCCACAATATCAAAAAATCAGACTCAAATTACAAATATGCAACCTTTGAGTAACAATTTGTTGCTAATATAAACATCATATGTTTATATTAATAGCATGGAATCCATTTGTTAATAAATGCTTTAGTAAACGTAGATTTATCTACCGGGTACTTACCACTAAGAAGACAGGCCAAACTAAAAATGAATATAAAGTGCATAAGAACACACCACGTAAGATGCAACTTGGACAACCCTTTTGGATTTTCCCAATGGTATTACGACCAACGTAATGTGTTGATAGTAGAAATCATCGCCGATAATGGCGTGACAGGTTGGGGGGAGTGCTACGGTCCCGCAGCTGTTATTGAAGCGGCAATCGAAAAATTCTATGCGTCAAAAATACTAGGTATGAATATTCTGTCGACCGAAGCAATTTGGCATTTCATGTGGCGCGCTTCATTAGATTTTTCACGTTCAGGAATCATGATGGCTGCAATGTCGGGTATCGACATGGCACTTTGGGATGCAAAAGGGAAAGCTCTAAATCAAAGCGTTGGTCAACTAATGGGTGGCTCAAGTAGAGATAAAGTACCTTGTTACGCGACAGGTATGTATTTCCGAGATTTACCTGAAGATAATCTGCTAGAAGTTTTGGTAGACGAAGCCCTTTCTTATGCAAAACAAGGCTTCAAAGCAATGAAAATCAAAATAGGTAAAAACCCTAATTTTGATGAAAAGCTAATTGTTGCTATGCGTAAAGCGTTACCTAAGACGATCTTAGCTGCTGATTCGAATCACGCCTATGACCTACCAGAAGCAATAAAAATAGCTCGCATATTAGATGATAATGATTATGCGTGGTTTGAAGAACCATTATCGCCAGAACATCCAGATTTGTTTACGAAGTTACATGAAAAATCCAATATTGCTATTGCGACCGGTGAGTGTGAACAAACACGTTATGGTTTCCAGCGACTTATTAGTGCCGGAGGCGTGCAGCTGATTCAGGCTGATTTGGGATATTGCGGTGGTATTAGTGAAGCACTAAAAATTCGCGCTATTGCTTCTTCTAATGGACTCAACATGATCCCACATGTTTGGGGTACTCAATTAAATTTAGCTGCTGCTACCCATTTTTTATCGACTTCTTACAGTGAACCTGGCCGAGCGGAGGAAAAGCCTCTATTCCTTGAATATGACCGAACAGAAAACCCATTGAGAGATGAGCTATACACAACCAATGTGGAAGTGCTGAATGGACACGCGATCGTACCAAAAGGGGTGGGGCTTGGAGTAGAGATTGATGCTAAAAGGTTGAAAGAATTCACTGTTAAGCAAACAGAAACGGTGTTAGCTGAGGGCTAAAAACCTCTAGACCGTTAAATAGTATTTTGAATATTGAACACGACGATAAACAAACGTGGAGAGACCACATGACACACAATTTTAAACTCAACGCAATATCAGCTGCTGTTATAGCTACTTGCTTTAATCTTCCGGTGTTAGCTCAAGAGCTAGAAGATGAAGTAGAAAAAAAAGAACTCGAAAATGAAATAGAAATCATAGAAGTTACTGGATTTAAGGGGAGTATTCAAAAAGCGTTGAACGCCAAGCGCTTTAGTGAAAACGTCAGTGACTCTATACATGCAGAGGATGTAGGAAAGTCAACAGACCAAAATATTGCTGATGCTCTGTCAAGAATTACCGGTGTAACCGTTCAAGAGGATTCCGGTGAAGGAACAAGGATTTCAGTGCGAGGTGCTGGTCCTTCTATGAACCAAATTTCGATTAATGGAGTAGCTCTCACCGGTGGTATAAGTGATCCCTCTGGCAATGGTAGCAACGACAACAGTATAGATTTAAGCTCCTTCTCAGCGGATATCCTTTCTTCCGTTGATGTAGTAAAAACAGCCGCAGCAGATCAAGACGAAGGCTCTTTAGGGGCTAACGTAAACTTGAAAACAGTTCGCCCTTTGAATTTAAACAAACCACGTCGTTCATTTACTGTTGAAGGTCGTCATAACGAGTTTGCAGATGATCAAGACTTTCGGATCAATGCGAGTTTTTCTGACAAGTATTTTGATGATAAGTTTGGATTTATTATTACGGCTTCAAAAGACACTCAGAACACTCGTCAAGACAGAATAAATACTGGTTATGAGCAGGGGGCAATCCCCATTGCCGATTTAGCCGATGCCACTAATTTGCGCAAAGCGACAGATTTGGAATCTGGAATGCCTATACGTGTTTTGGGCTATCAGCGAGATGCAAATGGCGAACTATTACTCGATGCTCAGGGGCAACGACAACTCAATCCTATTGAAAGTTTATTAGATTATGATCCTGCGACACAAAAATTGGTCGAAGGCGATTTATTCGTTTTGGCCAGAGACAGCGTAAATTTTAGTTTAAGTAATAATAAGCGAGAGAGATTTTCAGTCTCTAGCGGTTTTCAGTACCGTCCAACAGACACAACAGATATTCAGCTTGACTTGACCTACAGTAAGCAACAGGTCTACACAGATTATCAAAGTTTGGTTATGAACATTTCACCCGATAATTTAATACACCCAGGAGATGATAATGTTGCGTTGAACGTTGTTGATTTAAATACAAATACGCTCCAACGCTCTACCAGTCGCTCGATTTCGGGGGGCTTTAATCGTACAACAGGGTTACGAGAAATAGATACAAAAGTAGCGACCCTTGATATCAATCATGAACTTACCAACGATTTATCAATGAGCTTTCTAGTAGGTTATTCAAAAACTACTGACGAAACCCCAGATGATAATGAGGCAGATAGATGGTTATCAATTGGAACTGCTACATGGGGTACTGCGGGCAGAACTATTGTTGAAGCTCAACCTAGCGAACGTTTAGAACTTGTGGGTTACGACTGTACTCAGGGAAGCACGAGAGATTGTAATTACTTTACTGGAACTCAAAACGCTATCTTTGATGCTCTTGATGGTTCAACTAACTATGTTACGAGCAGGTTTAACCCTTATGACCTAGAACACAATCATCTTGGAAATCTTAATTTCCGTAAGAATGAATTAGTTGATGAGAATAAATCTGTCTTTTTAGATTTCGATTGGGTTTTGGATTTCGAACACGTAACTAAAGTTGAATTTGGTGTGAAGTGGGCGGATAGGTCACGCTCTGTAAGCATAAACAATACTAATGTAACAAATGGAGCTGAACTGATTGATGTTGATGATCCTTCCGCAAATTTTGAGGTCAGAGGATTAGGGACAATTCGTGTTGCTGATTTTGTTTCAGGAGAGGCTTTCCCATACAACAATTTCGCAGAAGATATTCAAGGCAATCGCAGTAATGCCTTTTTTGGTGGTTGGGCGCAATTAGATGCAGAAAAAGCCTTAGAGCTGGTGGGTGGTAAAGATGCCGGTGAGTTAGGGGTTCGACATTCTAGGGCCGGTACACGAGAGATTGCGACAGAGACTGTAGCCGCATATTTCAAAACTAATTTTGAATTTATGGACGGAAAACTAACAGGTAATATCGGTGTTCGCTATGTTGAGGATAATACTGATGCAACAGGGTTAGGTGGTATAAATTATATTCGCTTCCCACAAATGCTTGACCCCTATGATTTGATTGTAAATAGAGGTTTGGCGAACATGGATAATCCTGCCTGCCCAGAGGCAGTTATTGCAGAAGGAAGTGATACTCGTTATACCCCTGCTAATGATGATCAACTGCGTAATTGTTGGTCATACACTATTACCCACGCTTACAACTTTAATAATGCAGCGACGATTCCGTTTGAATCATCCACTGGTGAATTTGTTATTCCAGGAGCTGATGGTATTCCAGGGCCGGATGTAAACCGAATGCTGTTTGTCGATGCCTCAGGCAATATTATTATGAGTAACGAATTGCCGTCACAGATATACGACCGCAGTGGTAATTTGGTGCCAACCAGTGCTTCAGATTGGGCTCGTTTTAATTCCAACGGATTAATATGGCCATTCCTTGACAGAAGCACAGCGTTTACTGGTCCTAATGGAGATGGACAAGAAGTGCAACAAAGAGAGGCTGCGGTATCTGACAAAGCGAAAAACAAACAATGGTTACCTAGTCTTAATCTAAATTACGCTTTGAATGAAGACACGATTGTCCGTTTTGCGTTAACAAAAACAATGACACGTCCCAATTTTGATTCATTAAATCCAGCTAATACTATTCGCGAAAGTCAATTTAACGCGAGTAATGGTAGAGCCGGAAATACCGGTTTGAAAAATTTAACGTCTAAAAACGTAGACTTTTCCTATGAGTGGTATTTCGACGAATCTGGTTTGTTATCAGCCGCTCTATTTTATAAAGATATGAGTAACTTTGAAGAGAATATTGTGACTCCTTTCCATTATAAGGACGTGCGAGATCAAATACCGCTGGAAAATGCCAATTTGTTGTTAGATTTCGATGCTAATCGCACACCTGGAGATGCGGATAAATGTCACCCTCATCGTTTACCTGCTGGCTTTTTCAATCAATGGACGATTGAATGTGATGTGGCCAATATTAATTTTGTTAAGAATGGTAAAGGTGCCACCATAAAAGGTATTGAAATTGGTTACACACAGAACTACAACGAGCTACCTGGTTTACTTTCTGGATTAGGAGTTAGTGCAAACTATACCTATCAAGATTCAGAACGTGATGTTGAATTAATCGGCACAACTGGTCGAACTTTGCGTCCACTCCCTCAGCCATTTACGCCCAAACACTCAGCTAATTTTACTTTATTTTGGGAAAAAGACGGAACGCAAATGCGTTTAGCACATCGTTACAATGGTGTCCAAGCAGTCTCGCAAAGTGGTTTTGGTGCAGTATGGCAAGATGCAACTAATCGTCTCGATTTTAGTGCTAGCTATAGAATTAATAAGAACTTTTCTCTGACCTTCAACGCATTAAATTTAACTGATGACACAATACGCAATTTCTTTACTGCAAGCGGCACAACCGATGTGACTAACGCGAATTCTCAAGAAGTCGTATTGGACGAAGGAAATGTTCTTGATAACAGCGATGTTACGCGTGACAGAACAGTGGCGGCATTTAAAACAGGGCGGCAGTTCCGCTTCGGTTTGCGCGGTACTTTTTAGTTAATTAGATGAACAATTATTTTAGGGCGCTGAGCTCAAAGCTTCAGCCCAAAACAACAAAATTTTGGAGAAGTAAGATGAAAGAACACTTACTAAAAAATACGCTCATTACCGTTTCTATTGCCGGATTTCTGACAGGGTGTGGAGGTACCGAAGAAGGATATGACTCGGGTTTTAAAGCGCAAGATCCTGTGGTGATTTCTATGCCTGAAATCTCAGCTAGTTTAACTGAAGAAACTGGTATCCAAGAAATAGATTTGTTAGAGGGAGCGACGGCGGGCGGTGAACCTTTAAACGGCAATATCAATATTTCCGATTTAAACTTTTCCGTAGATCAAAATTATCTCACACCTGATGTCCCGTCGGGAGGGGTTGCCAATCAACGAGTTTCTCCTTTTACAGAAAAAAATGGCAAATTAATCGTCGATACCGATATGTTCTCTGATTTCTTAAGTACCTGTGATGATACAGATAGACGAGGTGGACCTAGAGTAGATGGTTCACCAACACCTGATGGCTTTTTAGATTCCCCTCCAGTGGTTACATATACTATTGATTTTGCAGTTGATAATGGTTTTAAACTACAACCGGGCGAGTCACTACCCAGACGCACATTAACGTTAGACGTGAATGCGGTATTTGATGGGGTTGTAGGCATAACTGCGCAACCCGCTAGAATTTTGCTTGGTCAAGAGTTTAAGTTATTTGCAACTGTGTTGCCTGAAAAAGCCTGTGCGCCTGAAGTTGGATTTGAAGTTGCGGATACCGATATTGCCACTATTGATGCTCAAGGTAACGTAACCACAAAAGATGTCGGCCAAACCACAATTACAGTTACAAGCTTGGATGATCCTAGTAAAGCGATCACGGTTGACTTGGAAGTTTATTCAGAATTTATTGTCGCGATCACTAACAAAGATACTGATGAAAATGGTCTAGAAACCGACATGAAAGAAATTCCTGCCTGTGTTTCTGCTGGTTTCGATGTTTCTCCAACACCAGCCGCCGGTGAATCACTCTCTGGTAACTACGCCTATACCTGGGAGTCAAGTAATAACAATGATTTCCCTCTTATTGAAAATATTAGTTATGGTGAAAAGGGCTCAGGTCGATTTTCTACCGGTGATGAAACTAACGTTGGAGACTCTTTCACTGCAACAGTAGGTTTAGCATCTGGTGATACTGGTACTACGGCTTTGGCTAATGTAGAAGCGAAATTAGTAACCGCTACTATTGTAAAAAATGAAATGTGTGAACCGGGTATCTCAGCCCATCCCGCTGGATTTAACTCTGATTTCTTATTGGATTTCTCTGGTGCTAAGTGGGTTGTAGCTAGCGGTGGCGCGTCTGGGGGAGCGGTTGCGCAGTCCGATATCGCGTTGTCTGGAAACTCTGTTGAAATCACATCGTCAACGGAAGATTTCACTGGCATCTTGCAAGGTGTTTTCAATAAGCAGCGTAACTGGGCTAGCGCAACTTATGGTTTAGGAACAACATCCATTGGGAACACATACAGATTTGCAGTTTGGGTGAAGTTGCAGGTTGTTCCCGATACTGAAATACGTGTTGACCACACTTTGTTACCTTGGACCTATGAAGGCGGCCCGTCAGGCCCCGGGTATAATTTAAGAAGACCTGGTGCTGGCATTATGTCGGCCACACTTAAGCCAACAACGGAGTGGCAACTATTAGAATTTACTGATGCTAATGGCAACAGAGAATGGACTGTGCCTGCTATATGGAATGTTGTTACTGATGTATTTGTTACTTGGGATGTTTATGGATTACCAGCTGGTGAGACTATTCTACTTGACGAATATTCAGTGATTAAAGTCAATTAAAATTTGTTGTTATGGGTGCAAATAAGACCACTTGATTGTGAGTGGTCTTTTCCTTCAATTTAGTTGCTAAGTATAGGTGACTAAGGCAAGGAAATATATGCACTATCATCTACAAGCGTTCATCAAGAACTTGTCGCCAAGTAACTTCCGAGAAGATGTTTCCCTTAGTCTGCGAGAATTAGGGTTTCAAAAAGTTGTAAATGTTTACGCAATTCAATATGAAAAAAGAAAAATTTTTTGTTTTGGGGAAGTGTACTAGCGAAACCTCATACCGTTAACAAAATGGATTAAGTATGAAATTAGTTGTTTTACTATCGTTAATTATTTCAGTAATAACCTTTGGCTTGGTTGGATGTAGTTTAACTGAGTTGCAAAGATCACAAGAGGTGGTCAATTCTCACCAGTTGTTTGCTCAGGATGACACTTTTCTAAGTAATCAGAAAAACCTCAGAAAGTGGGATGCACCAACCATTGCTGATTTAGATCAAGACGGATATCCTGATTTGCTCCTAAACGATCATGGATTTAGTGTCAAAATTATTTGGAATAATCAGGGAGAGTTTGACGAGCCTTTCGATTTAATTATGGGGGATATGCATGGTATATCAGTGGCTGACTTTAATACTGACGGAAAATTAGAAGTTATTTTGGCTAGAGGAGGTGGGTCAGGTTCAAATGCGCGTAATTCAGTCATCTTTCAAATCGACAAACAGCGCAACATTGTCCAGCTTGCTGATTTTGATGAACCATTGGCAATGATGCGTGGTAGAACCGTTAAGTTTGTTGATCTCGATAAAGATGGCGATTCTGATTTAATTAACTTCGCTTTCCCATCACAAGAAAAGCAAGGTGCAAGTGAAAACTATCTGTATGAAAATGATCAAGGTAAAACGCTTCTCTTAAAAAATACCTTACCAGCCTCTATTCAAAATGGCCAAAAACTATTGTTGACCGATACCAACAACGACGGCTATGTAGATATTTTTATGTATGGTCAGGGTTCAGCAAAGTTATATCGAGGCGGACCCAATTTCATGTTTGAGTTTGCCAGTGAACAAATATTGCCCCCTAATATTCGTGATGTCACTGGGGCAGTAGAAATAGACTTTGATAATGATGGAGATTTCGATTTATTCCTAACTCGAGGCAAGGAATTTGAAGCTGGTCAAACGTTTTATAATGAGCCCACAAAAACCTTCGGATTTTATACCAAAAGAGGAAAGTTTGACTTTTTGCTTGAAGGTGTTGGCGATATTCTTTCACTAGAAAATATCCAGTCACAATGGCCCAACAAAAATATCTATATTGGTGAATCTGGCTACGATTATGTGTTTCCAGGAGAAACACATTCAGGTCGTGATATTCGGTTAGTGAATAGCGACGCGTTAGGATTTCCACAAACGCGCGATAAAAAAGGCACATACATTGGTTACGTCGGTAATCAAAATTGGCGCATTGCGGGTGATATCTTCTCACCCTTCACAGGAATTGTGCACGGTGTTGAATCTCAACCTATTGCTCCTCCTGACAATGGATTAACCAATCTTTTGCTGATTAATAATAAGGGAGCTTTCACTGATGGTACTAAAAACGCCAACCTAATGTTGCTCGAACATAGTATGGGAGTAGCCGTGGGTGATTTAAACAATGATGGCTATGAAGATTTAGTGGTTGTTAAACGAGGCGACTTAGTAAATCAAAATTCTGCCATATTGTATTTCAATATGGGCGATGGGCGCTTCGAGGAAGTAACTGACCATGGAGTTGTGACCACAGAGTTAGGTGCTATCGGAATGGCCGTCGATATTTTTGATTATAATCGTGATGGTCAACGAGATATTTTGATTGGAAATGAAAGAGGAAAATGGCATTTATTTGAAAATCAATCGAAGCAAACCTCTTTTGTCACAATTCAAGTTGGAAAATCGCCTGCTAATCAGGCCAGTCCATTAGGTGCTCGGATTCAACTAAATTCATGTAATGGAACTCAATTGAAAACAGTCGGATCTACAGGAGCTGCATATTCGTTAAATTACGTCACCAATATACAATTTGGGCTGGGCGACTGCGCCGATGAAGGCGCAGTAAAGGTGCTTTGGAGTAATGGAGAACAGCAATCAATCAAGCTAAGAGATGAATCACTGTATAAGGTAGGGAACTTTGTCAATTGATTTCTTAATTTAGCCTTTGATCCACGTACGAACGTAATCTACGGTCATAGTAGGTGGATCTTGGTTAAACTCCTCGCCGTCGAAGTCTTGAATATGTTGAGTCGGATCTAAGGGGACAAATCCATTACATTTGAATTCAGTAAAGGGCTTTCTTAGCCCTAACGATAATGCAACTTGCATAGGACGTTGCTTCCAAAACATGTTTTTTGATCTACCAACTTCAATATTGTCTACGTACCAAATTATCAACTCTGTGGTCACTTTTGCGCCGTATACATGGTAGGTTTTCCCTGGATCTTGCTGCAAAACATGCACATTCTCTTGCTCATGATATTTACCTGGACGGCGCCATTCTCGACCGGAAGGATTGGCTTTTGCGTTCTCTTTAGTTATTGCAGCATGTAGATTGTGATCGGTAATTTTTTCATTACCTGGAGTGAACGATTGGCGTTGCTGCATTTCAACAACATCTATTTCACTGTAACGCACGCTACCCGCTTCAAGTACAGAGTCATCAAAATTACTATACATCCAAAATGCAGGCGAAAACCCAGGAAATGTTGATACACCTTTTATGCGTGCTTCATAGTAGCCTAAAATTCCAGATGCTTTTGACTGCAGCATGGCAGATTTAAAATATAAAGTACTGTTCGCTATGCTTTTACCTTGCGAGCATGCATTACTAATGGTTCTTTTATGTTTATCATAAACCATTTTAATTTTTAACGAGCCTTGGCTTAATTCGGCATTTTCAGAGTTGTTCCAGGTCCATGTTTGCACATGCTTAGGATCTTCGATCCATTTTGTGTAGTCTAGTTTGTTGTTATTGAACTCGTCTGATCGCAGTTCATCAAGTATCCACTTTTCATCTTCAGTCGCATTCAACGGTCTAAATTCGTCGGCTTTAGCCAAGTTAGCAGACAAAGCACAGGGTAATAATGCGACGAAAATGCCAGTTCGTATTTTATAAATTACGTTGACCATAAATGGCTCCATTAATTAACACCAACATCGATTGCTGCTGGTAAGGGTTATTCTCGTTTTTCACTACCAATTAGTAACATGCGGCGTTTATTACACTTAGCTGAATTTAGGTAGATTTAAATTTATTATTATGTTGCCATATTGTAAATCAAAACATCATATGTTTAAATACATAATATTAAAGGTTTGTGGGTATTTATTCGGCCTTTTAGTTTCATTTGTAGAGATTGTGAGTAAAGGGAATAGCCTCTAGATAGCGCGTGCAGACCAGCCCTTTTATATCTGCAAGCAACAGTAGTTAAGCAGACCAAAATAAACGAACGTTTGATAGCGCATTATATTTTGGGAACAGGAAAAGGTTATAAACTATGAAAAAAATGTTAATAAAAACTACATTAATCTTCGCAATATCAGGTTTTTTATTGAGCAGTGCTATTGCCAGCGAGCAACCTGTGCACGTAAAAAAACCAAATATTGTTTTCTTGTTCTCTGATGATGCCGGCTTTGCAGATTTTGGTTTTCAAGGTAGCGATACCATGATTACGCCAAATCTAGATAAACTCGCGACTCAAGGTGTGAAGTTTACCCAGGCATATGTCTCTGCTTCCACTTGCGGTCCTTCAAGAGCTGGATTAATGACCGGGCGCTATCAACAACGTTTTGGCTATGAAGAAAATAACGTTCCCGGTTACATGAGCGAAGTTTCAGCGCTCGATGGCGAAGATATGGGCTTGCCACTATCAGAAACTACGATGGGCGAGTACATGAAATCTCAAGGTTATGCTACTGCATTTTTCGGTAAATGGCATTTGGGTGGAACTGATCAGATGCATCCAATGAATCGTGGCTTCGATACTTTCTATGGATTTCGCGGCGGAGATAGAAGCTATTTTGCATATCCGCCTGATGCATCGGCACGTCAACAGGTACAAACATTCTTCGATAAAAAGTTAGAGCAAGGTCTGGGAAATTTTATAGAGCACAATGGTTACCTAACAGATGTGCTTGCAGAACAAGCCAATCAATTTATTAATGATAATAAAGAAAAGCCGTTCTTTGTGTTTCTCTCATTCAATGCGGTACATACGCCAATTGAAGCATTACCAGAGGATTTAGAAAAATTTCCTCAGCTATCGGGCGTCAGAAAACAAGTTGCGGCGATGACTTTATCGCTAGATCGGGCTAGCGGTAAGGTATTAGATAAACTTGAAGAACTTGGTTTGGCAGACAATACAATTATCGTCTACACAAACGATAATGGCGGTCCCACGGATAAAAACGCTTCTTCAAATTGGCCTCTAAGCGGGACAAAATCTAATCATCTTGAAGGTGGAATTCGGGTTCCTTTCTTAATGAAATGGCCTGGCAAGTTACCCCAAGGTAAAACGTATGATAAACCAATTAGTACCCTTGACTTGCTACCAACATTTTATGAAGTAGCGGGTGGAGAGCAATATAAAAAACCAGTTGATGGGGTCAATCTTATGCCATTTCTTATGGGGATGAAGGAAAGCAAACCCCACGAAACATTGTATTGGAAAAAAGAGTCAAGAGCCGCTATTCGTCATAATGATTATAAGCTAATTCGTTTTCCTGATAGGCCTGCAGAACTATACGATTTAAAAAGTGATATATCTGAACTGAACAATATTGCAGCTGAAAAGCCGAAGTTGGTCAAACATCTTTTCAAACAACTTTTTGCGTGGGAGTTAGAGCTTGAAAGGCCCCTGTGGATGTTAAAAAGGGAGTACGAGAAATACGACATTGACCGGATGGATAAATATCGTCTGCAACATGGTGATATCGATAAAAAATAGATGTGAATTTACCTAAATCGTGCGACTTAAAATTAATTTCGGAGTGAATATAAATGATGCTCGATAAATCTCAATATATCGCGGGCAAAATAGTAAAAGGTCCAGTCTTACATGAAGTGATTAACCCTGCGACGGGGTTGAAAACGGGGGTGATACATGCCGCCACAGCTAACGAGGCCAATAATGCGCTAATCGAAGCTCAAAAATGCTTTGTAAATTGGTCTAGTACCGCTGTTGCTGAGCGGGTTGAGTGGATGATGAAACTAAAACAAGCCATTATTAACAATGAACATGAATTACGCATGTGTGTGCATTTGGAAATGGGGAAAAGTTGGAGTAGCACTCAAGGCGACTATCAAATGCTAATCGATAGTCTAGATTACTACGCAGACCTGATTAGTAATAGAAAGCACAAGCAAATTCTGGCTAAAGATGGCAAAACTACACATACAATTATGGATGAGCCAATTGGTGTGGTCGCGGCTTTTCTAGCGTGGAACTTTCCATTGTTAAATTTAGCCTATAAATTGGGTCCAGCAATGGCTGCGGGATGTCCAATTGTCATTAAACCTTCAATCAAAACGCCACTGTCAGCCTGTTTGATTGGTGAGTTGTGTGCGTCAATCAACCTACCTGCAGGTGCAGTAAGTATTGTATGTGGTGATGATATTGAAATTGGTGATGCTATTTCAACGTCGACGATACCCGCGTTAATCACGCTAATTGGTTCAACCGAAGTTGGAAAGCATGTTATTGCCAAAGGCTCTACATCTATTAAAAAATATTCAATGGAGTTGGGGGGCAATGCACCCGTTCTCGTTATGCAGGATGCTGATATTGAACTGGCAGCAGATATTGTTGCAACGTTAAAAACAGAAAACGCTGGCCAGATTTGTGTCGCCCCTAATCGTATCTTTGTTCATAAAGATGTCCATGACCAATTCGTGGAAGCGCTGAAGTCTAAATTTGAGGCGAAAAATGTGGGTTTTGACCGTGAAGAGGATATAGATATGGGGCCTGTTATGGATACAGGTGCGTGGTCAAGAATCGATGGGTTAGTGAAAAAAGCAGTCCATCAAGGAGCGACAGTCGTAACCGGCGGCGGACGACCCGAAGGACTCTTAGAGGGATCATTTTATGCGCCAACTCTATTAACAGGAGTCACTAATAATATGGATATTTGTAGAAATGAAATTTTTGGGCCTGTTGCTAGTATTATCGCTTTTGATGAATTGTCTGAAGTTATCACCCAAGCGAATGATACGGATGCCGGTTTGTCTTCGTATATTTTCACTGAAAACTATGATGTAGCTAATAAAATAGCACGACAACTTAGATTCGGTGAGGTACACATTAACAGTGTCAATTATGCTATAAATTTACCGCATTGTGGATTAAATCAATCTGGAGTAGGGGTAGACTGCTCCGAATTGGCATTGGATGATTATTTTGCCACTAAACGCATCTCTGCTTTAAAACACTAACGCTGATATTTTCTTTCTCAATTTTTGACACTGCTGGAGCTGTTCCTCGAGGAAGCTCTAGCAGTGTTAACGTTGACAACACTTCTATTGGAATAACCACAATCGCAGCGCTGGCCTTTAATTCGCATCAATTGGCCGTGGTGTATCGACGTTTACGCTATGATCAAATACACCTAAATACTTCCTTTTTAAGACCGCCTAGTTAAGGACACCTTTACTTTCTTGACGGTTTAGCATTTTATCTAAACGTTATTTTAACTTTCCTATTATTTGTCAATGTTCTGTTTACGCCAAATTACCCTTAGGTATATAACTGAACACAGTGCCTGAACAAGTACGATATAAAATAGGCTTTCAGGTAACAGTGTCGAAATCCCCGACACTACCCCTGCGATGGTAAATTGAGTTGCACCAAACAACGCCGCCGAAGTCCCACTGTTTTGTTTGAAATAATCCATATAACAACTTTGAATATTAGAGGAAATTACTCCCAATGAGCCAATCGCTACTATCATTGATGTAGCAAACATCCAAAGTGGGGGCTGCAGACTAGTTAGTAGGAGAAGTACGACTAAGGTTACCCCTTGTAACGTCAGGCCCCAACGCAAAATTTGCAATGCGGGAAAATGATTTAACAAACGGCGGTTACTAATGTTAGTGACTATTATTAGCAAAACCTTTGCACTGAGTAACGCAGAAAATTGCGCCGGACTAACTGCAAAATGGTGCTGATATATAAATGATGCGTGGGTTAAAAAACAATTAATACTGAAAACGTCAGGGATTCAATGTGAATAATGCTCTGCCTCAACGCCGGAAAAGTCACCCAACACACTATGTTTGTTGGCGATGGCCATCGCCTTTGCATGGTCTGATTGATTCCAATCTGACACTGCTTGTTGATGGCAAGAGACACAATCGCCTTTAGCTGTTATTTACACATCTTATTTTAAATTAAAGAATTCACCTTGAGAGCATAAATAGCTGATTTATAGCTTATATATTTGTTTTTTAAATTATAGTATTTTGGAATTGCGTATTGGTAAACCTAACAAGTCGGAATCTACCGTCATTATTGCGTCGGAATAGGATTAATAATTTGAGTCATAGTATTCAGTGCTTTCAACGAGTTTGAAAGTGCGATGTATAACCGGAAACTTAAGTGGGAAAGTATGAGTGAACTAACAACGAATAAGACTATAAATTCCTCACGCCGCGCGTTTATGGCAACGTCAGGTAAATTAGGTGCAGCGCTTATTACCACAAGTTTAGGTGCGGGGGCATTCGCTAAGACAAAGTTAAAGCATAGCACATCGATAACCGAACTCTCGGCCAGTGTCCTTTCGAAAGCTATTAAAAGTCGACAAGTTAGTTGCGTTGAAGTTATGCAGGCTTATTTGGCTAGAATCGAGAAGTATAATCCGATTTACAACGCCATAGTGAGTCTACGAAATAGCGATGAGCTTCTTGCTCAGGCTAAAACTGCAGACGCCGCACTAGCAAAGGGTGAATATCATGGTTGGATGCATGGCATGCCGCATGCAGTTAAAGATCTCTCTGATGTAAGTGGAATAGTCACTACCAGTGGCTCGCCGATCCTCAAAAGCAATCTGGCAAAAGCGGACACCATTTTTGTTGAAAGGTTACGCAAACAAGGCGCTATTTTCATTGGCAAAACCAATGTGCCTGAATTTGGCCTCGGCTCTCAATCCTACAACAGTGTATTTGGCGTAACGCGTAATGCGTAATGCGTATAACCCAGCACTGTGTGCGGGTGGCAGCAGCGGCGGAGCAGCAAGTGCTTTGGCTTTGCAGTTACTTCCCGTTGCAGATGGCAGCGATATGATGGGGTCTTTAAGAAATCCTGCTGCATACAATAATGTTATCGGCTTCAGGCCAAGTCAGGGGCGTGTTCCCTATAAAGATAAGAATGGATTCTACCAACAGCTCGGCTATGAAGGGTCAATGGGTCGAAATGTTGAAGATACTAGGTTATTACTCGAAACAATGGCTGGTTATGATGCCCGCGTTCCCCTTAGTTTGCGTGATTCATTAGCATCCAGTCGTCCTGCCAATTTGTCTGAATTTAAGGTTGGATGGATGGGCGATTACAATGGGCATTTAGAGATGGAGCCTGGTATTCTTGATATGTGCACATCGGCATTATCCGGCCTTAATGGTGAAGGCCTGGTGGTTGAGGATTGTATTCCTAATTATGATTTTAATCGTCTATGGCAAACTTGGTTAACATTGCGTCATTGGACTATTGCTGGCGGTGCTAAAGGACTCTATGACAATCCTAAATTTCGAGCTTTAATGAAGCCCGAAGCCGTCTGGGAGATTGAAGGTGGTTTAGACATAACTGGCTTGGAAGTTTATAAAGCAGGTATAGCTCGCACAGATTGGTACAATTCACTATCTACACTATTTTCCAAATATGACTTTTTAGCCTTGCCATCGGCCCAAGTGTTCGCTTTTGATGCTGATTTGCACTGGCCGAAGAAGATCAACCAGAAATCAATGGAAAGTTATCACCATTGGATGGAGGTTGTAGTGGGCGGAACACTATCTGGCTGCCCAGTGATAAACCTCCCGGTTGGGTTTGACGCCAAAGGTCGAGCCATGGGAATACAAGTGATGGCGCCCATGGGAGAAGACGCCAAACTGCTTGATTTCGCTGCTGCATACGAAGCTAAAACTGACTATTTATCTATACGGCCTAGCTTAAGCTAGGCTGCCTTCGTATGGAACTGCAGGTAAGTTAAATCAGTTTACCCAAAACGGTTTTGGTTTGTTCCGAGGCTTCAACTGATGGTACATGGCCGACATTTTCAAGTTCGATAATGTCGTTTTCGCCCATTAATTTAGCCAATTCTCGAACCAATTCAGGGGGGGTGGCAACGTCGTCTTTACCAGCGATGAAGGTAAGCGGTATATCAATAGAATGGAGTAAAGTAGTTTGGTCGCGTTCGCCTAACCATTCGCACAATAGGCCATATGAGCGATCATCAGTGGCAGCTAAACTTTGTTGCCATTTTACTTTTAGGCTTGGATCACGTTCAGTGGACTTTGGACTAAACCAGCGCGCGACTATGTCTTCACTCATCTTTTCTAAGCCAATGTTTGCAACATTATCTTTGCGCTCTGCCCAACCTTCAGCGCTACCAATTTTGGCGCCTGTGTTGGTAAGCGTGAGGCTGAGCAAACGACTTGGATGATGTATCGCAAGTTGTTGACCGATGGTTCCGCCAATGGATGTTCCTACATAATGGAAGGTATCAATATTGAGATCGTCACAGACTTTAAGGAGTTGATTAACTAGGTCGAGCTCGCCTAGGTGAGCGGCACTTTCAGCCACAGGCTGACTCTTTCCATGGCCGGGTAAATCCCATCTGAGAACATAAAAATCTTTCGCCATTGCTTGGGCAACGTCATCCCACGCATATAAATTCATGCCCAGAGGGTGGCCTAAAACCATTGCTGGGTTTGCGGGATCACCTGCTACTTCAAAGTGTGTCATTGGTTCGATATTATTCATAATTTACCTAAGCTCTCTCAATTAACATTGCAATGCCTTGGCCTACACCAATACACATTGTGCACAGAGCATATCGTTGCTGAGTTTGTTGTAGTTGCATAGCTGCTGTTTGCACTAAGCGCGCTCCCGACATGCCCAATGGATGTCCTAGGGCAATAGCACCTCCATTGGGGTTAATACGCTCATCGTTATCTTGTAAACCGAGCTCGCGAATGCATGCTAACCCTTGGGCCGCAAAGGCTTCATTTAATTCAATGACCGCAATATCTTGAAGTTTGACTTTGGTTCTAGCCAGTAATTTCTTGACCGCATTGACCGGCCCCATTCCCATAAATGCCGGATCAACACCCGCGGTTGCCATACCGATTACGCGAGCAATAGGTTGTAAGCCATAGCTGTTAACCGCATGTTCACTGGCAACAAGCATTGCTGCAGCTCCGTCATTTATACCAGAAGCGTTGCCCGCGGTGACGCTACCATTTTCCCGAAACGGCGTTTTTAATTTTGCTAAATCGGCTAATGTAGTTTGTGGGCGTAAATGTTCATCATTAAGTATCTCAACGGCGTCACCACGTCTAGGTTGGTAGATAATCGGCGTGATTTCTTTGGCAAAACGGCCTTCAAGCTGTGCCCGGTTAGCTTTTTGTTGTGACTCATAGGCGAATATGTCTTGATCTTCCCGTGAAATTTTATAGCGTTCAGCCACATTTTCGGCTGTCTGTGGCATAGTTTCAGTGCCATATAAGCGGTTAAGCTGAGGATTCACAAAGCGCCAACCCATGGTGGTATCTTCAAGCTTCTGGGCGCGATCGAATGCATTCCCCGCCTTTCCCATAACAAATGGGGCACGAGACATGGACTCAACACCGCCAGCAAGATAGACGTCTGCTTCAGAACATGCAATTGCTCTGAACGCGGTGCCAATGGCATCCATACCCGAACCACATAGGCGGTTAATGGTTGCAGCAGGCACGTCAACGGGCAAACCAGCCAGTAGGGTAGACATACGAGCAACGTTACGGTTGTCTTCACCGGCTTGGTTTGCACAACCAAAAATAGCATCATCGATGCGTGTTGTATCTAATTTAGGGGTATCAGCGATAACCGCTTTAATCACTTGAGCTAGCATATCGTCAGGTCTGACGTTTGCCAGCGCACCGCCGTAACGGCCGATGGCAGAGCGTTTAGGAGAACAGATAAAAGCCGACATTATACTGCTCCTTGAGCACTATGAGCGCGCGCTGTTTTTTCTTTTAATGTACGCAAAACATCCAACTCTTGTGCATTGGGAGTGGGTGTGGTGGTGACGGATTCTGAAAACTTGATAGGCCAACCTGTGGCCGCTATTACTTGTTCTTTGGTGACACCAGGATGCAAGCTGACAACCACCAATTCTTTGCTGTCAGGATCAGGTTTAAGAATACATAAATCGGTAATAACAACAGTCGGGCCTCGACCTATTTGCGGATGTTGATCGCGAACTTTACCATCGCGGCCAAAGCCCACGGTGGTCACAAAATCAACTTGCTCCACAAAAGTACGCGTAGAGTGTTTCACTGTGATAAACACTTCTTTGGCGTTGGTGGAAATCTCGGGTGCGCCGCCGCCACCGGGTAAACGAACCTTAGGGTTAGCGTAACTTGCTTTGCCTTCTTTTACAGACGAATCATCCTTTGCTGCAATAACGGTGGTGTTTAGGTTTGCGTATTTATCTATTTGCGCTGTCCCTAGAAAACCAACATCAATGTGCCCACCTTGTAACCAGTATCTAAACATTTCGGGTACAGAAACCGTAGTAAGTGCTGACTCGCATAATTCACCATCACCAATAGATAGAGGTAAAATTTCAGGTTTGGTTTGAATTGTACCTGATTCATAAATTAGGGTGATGTCGGGTGCGTGGGTCATGCGGGCTACGTTCGCCGCTTCGCTGGGTAAACCGATACCCACAAAACAGGTCATATTATTCGACAGCGCGCGAGCTGCGGTCACTGTCATCATTTCAGCTGGGGTATAATTGGCTGTCATCTTAGTTTGCTCCCGTTTGCAGAATTTCGTCTTCTAACCATTGATTGAAACGCTCTCTGTCTCTGCTGATCGCATCCCAGTCTAGATAATATTGATTATCCCGTTGATAGTAACCATGGGCATAGGAAGGGTGAGCGCCTTTAGGAGCAACTGCAATTTGGTCAACGGTCCAGCCTGGCAACACACAGGAGTTTGGTCCAGCATTAAGGTCATCAACTATTTCTTCAACGGTGACAATGCTTATTTTTGAACTCAATACGACTTCTTTTTGCACACCAACAATACCTTCTATTAGTACATTACCTTGGCGATCTGCTTTTTGAGCATGAATAATACCGACGTCAGGTTTTATGGCGGGAACACAAGCTAGTTTTTCGCCGGTGAAAGGGCAGGTAACTGAGGAAATAGCGTCATTCACATCGGTGAGTTCACTGCCTATGTAACCCCGAAACACCGCCATTGGTAGACCCGCAGCGCCTGCTTCATATGCATTGGCCATAGCTGCATGGCTATGCTCAACAGATTCTAAAGCATTGGGATAATTATTTTGAAATGCATCACGAACACGGTGTAAAGAACCTACTCCTGGATTACCACCCCACGAAAAAATCAGTTTTTTGGCGCATCCCGCTCCCACCAATTGGTCATAGATCAAATCAGGCGTCATTCTTATAAGGGTTAAATCACGTTTTTTCTGGCGAATAATCTCATGTCCTGCGGAAAAGGGAATAAGGTGAGTAAAGCCTTCTAACGCAAGGGTATCACCATCTTTAACCGATTCGGATATTGCTTGTTGCAGTGAATTGAAAATAGCCACTTTTGCCTCTTGTTCGTAATACGAATTAAAATTCAATATGCGAACAATATAATGTATGCTCACTATACCGTCAAGTTCTACCTGTGGATCTGGGTATTAAAAACAAGTTGTCATAATGATAAAACGGGTTTTAATGGTTTGGATTAGATAGAATGTAATAAGCTCTAAAAAATAAATTAAAGCGCGTATAACGCGAATGAAGCATCGCTAATGAATGAAGAAAAAATATCTGTAGATAACCGAGATTATGTGGGCGCATTAGCCTCAGGACTTGAAGTGTTAAGCGCCTTTGATGTGCAGCATAAAAAAATGACACTGTCTGAAGTCGCGCAAATAACTGGAATGGACCGAGCCAAAGCTCGTAGGCTGCTATTGACCCTACACGCCCTAGGATACATTGCTAAAGATGGCCGTCAGTTTATGCTAACACCTAAGGTATTGCGCCTTGGCTATGCATTTAACGCCACTAATGATCACCTAGACGTAGTGCAACATTATTTGCAGTCGGTCACATCAGAGCTCGGTGAGTCTTGCTCATTGTCGATACTCGACAACCAAGAAATCATATATTTGGTAAGGTCGTCGGCTGCCCACCGATTAATGGCGATTAATTTAACCCCAGGTACTAGATTACCGGCAGCTTATACGTCGATGGGCAGAGTGTTGCTTGCTCAATTGTCTGAAACCCAACAGAAAGCGTGGCTGCAGACGGCCGAACTTTATCAGCATACAGAAACCAGTATTGTGGATAAAAAAGACTTTTTGAACATGCTGAAAGAGGTCAAACAGAACGGGTTTTGTGTGGTTGACCAAGAATTGGAATTAGGTCTTCGATCCCTCGCCATTCCCGTGTTTGATTATCATGGAAAACTACTTGGGGCGGCCAATATAAGCACCAATTCTCTGCGAGTCAGTATCGAAAAGCTTATTAACGAATATTCACTGGTGTTAAAAGATGCCGCTAAACAGATTTCTGCGCATGCTAAATAGCCGGTTTGAATTGTTTATTATGGCCTAAATCTAATACTGCTTACGAATACCGACCGTTTTTTTGATTCTCAACTAATTCATCCAGTATTTGTGTCGCAGCTTGCATTATTTCGCTATAGGGCTCTTTTCGTCGGCTGCAAATGACAGGGCTAGTTATGGATTTATCTTCTAGTTGCACCAGCACTACATCATCTCTCGTCATGCGTTTAACTTGTTCAGGCACAAGCGCAAAGCCCATTTCTGAGGCCACCAATGCCAACGCCGTTTGAATATCATTTACCTGTTGTGCAATACGTACGTTTAATCCGTTACGAGAGAATAAATCAATACAAATGTCGGCAAATGTCGGGCTTTGACCAGCTGGATATAGGATCATAGGTAACTTTGCTAATTCAGCCATGGTGATGGTTTTTGATGCCAATGGGTGTTCTTTATGCAGTGCCACTAACATCGGCTCTTGTAACAAGGTTGTCTGTTCAATTTCTGGATCGTTTATATAGATGCGTCCTAAACCGATATCAATTTTGCCGGTTTTGAGTGCGTCTAATTGGTCACGGGTTTTTAATTCGTACAATATAATTTCAGCTGTGTTGTTCTGCCTTAACCTTCTAACCATGGTCGGAAATTGACCATAAAAAACCGATGGTACAAATCCAATACCAAAAACAATTTTGCCACTTTCGGCCACTCGACGTGTATCTTCTATGGTTACCGATACCTTAGATAGGATTTGTTTAGCATGTTGCCAAAAGTATTGGCCGGCCGGCGTCAAAGTTAATCCACGTGGATGGCGGTTAAACAGAGTGACACCGATCTCTTCCTCTAACTGTTTGATTTGTCTGGTTAAAGGTGGCTGAGCGATGAAGAGTTTTTTAGCCGCGTTGGTTAAGTTTAACTCCTCAGCTACCGCACAGAAATAGCGTAGATGCCTTAGTTCCATCATACCTCCAAGGTATTGCTCGCAACCAATTCAATATTGGTAAGCACTCAAAATAGCATTTAAATTAAATAAACTTTAACTACATGGTAACAGACGATTAACATGAGCAAGATTGCAAGTATCAATACTTTTATTGTCGATATTCCGACAATTAGACCACACAAACTGTCGATGACCTCGATGTCAGTACAATCAATGGTGATTGTACGCATCCGTGATAATAACGGTTTAGAAGGTATAGGTGAAGGTACTACTATTGGTGGTTTAGCTTATGGACCTGAAAGCCCCGAAAGTATTCAAACGAATATCGACAAATATTTTTCGCCACTCATTATCAATCAGCCAGCAAGCAATATCAATGTGCTGATGCAAATGCTGAATCAATCTATCCGCGGAAATTACATTGCTAAATCAGCAGTAGAGACCGCTTTGTTGGATTTGAAAGGCAAGCAGTTAGGTGTTCCTGTTTCTGATTTATTAGGTGGTGCTTGTCACGATAAAGTGGACTGTCTTTGGGTATTGGCCTCTGGAAATACTGAAAAAGATATCGAAGAAGCCAAAGCAATGATTGCCCAAAAAAGACATTGCCACTTTAAGATGAAAATTGGTGCTAGAGCACTCGAAGCAGATATTGAGCACGTCATAGCCGTGAAAAAAGCTCTTGGCAGTAACATCAGTATTCGCGTGGACGTGAATCAGGCGTGGAACGAAGTGACCGCGGTAAAAGGTATGGCAGCGCTACAAGATGCAGGCATTGATTTAGTTGAGCAACCGACACCGGCTAAAGATTTTGCCACTTTAGTGCGATTATCCGAAAAATTTAATATTCCCATTCTGGCCGATGAATCTATTGCAGACAAACAAGACGCCTACATTCTTGCCAAGCAGGGCTTTGCTGGCTCAGTGGCACTCAAAATTGCAAAAGCAGGCGGGCTTAAAGGCGCACTCGATGTTGCTACTTTGTGTACCGCTGCTGGAATCGATGTTTACGGTGGAACCCTGTTGGAAGGCTCAATAGGCACAGCCGCCGCCTTACACGCATGGTCGACCATCCCTAATATGCAATTTGGCACAGAAATGTTTGGCCCTTTGCTTTTAAAAGACGATTTTATCAAAAACCCACTTCAGTATCGTGATTTCGGTGTTGAAATTCCTACGCTTCCAGGATTGGGACTTGAGATTGATGAAGATAAATTTACTCACTACATGCGTAAGTAACGCGAGGATAAAAATATGTTATTTCAAGTAAATATGACCGTAATTCCACCAAAAGATATGCCTAAAGAGCAATTTGACGAAATAAAAGCAACAGAAAAGAAATATGCCGAGCAGCTTCAGCAGCAAGGTATTTGGAAGCACCTTTGGCGCGTTGTAGGGCAATATGCCAATGTGAGTATTTTTGAAGTAAAAGATAATGCGCATCTCCATGAGATTTTGATGGGGCTTCCTTTATATCCCTATATGGAAATGACCGTGACTCCTTTGTGTGATCACCCTTCTTCCATTCATTAATCATAATCAATTAGCGTACTTGGAGATTTTTATGAGCGTTAAAACAATGCAAACAGAAGCAGTACAAACCCTACTAAAAAAAGCGGCTGGACTAGATAAAGAAGGCGGAAACCCGCGTTTTAAAACCATAATGCATCGGTTTTTATCAGACATTTATCAAATGATAGAAGACTTGGACATTACTCCAGAAGAGTTTTGGCAAGGCGCTAATTACTTAAATGAGTTAGGTACAAACAAAGAAGCGGTATTGTTAGCGCCAGGTCTTGGATTCGACCACTATTTAGATATTCGCGAAGATGCAAAAGATGAGTTAGCAGGCATCGCTGGTGGTACTCCTCGCACAATTGAAGGGCCACTTTACGTAGAAGGTGCACCTATTATCCAACAAGGCGAAAAAATGGATGATGGTAAAACACCAGGCCAAGAAATGTTGCTACATGGTCGTGTTACCGATGAAGAAGGAAAACCAATCGCCGATGCAATGGTCGATATCTGGCATGCAGATACGAAGGGCGCTTATTCATATTTTGATCCAAGCCAAAGTGAATTTAACTTGCGTCGCAGAATTCGTACCGACAAAGATGGGAAATATGTTGTGCGCTCAATCGTGCCAAGTGGATACGGATGCCCTCCAGGCGGATCTACCATGAAAGTGCTTGAAAACTTAGGTCGCCACGGCAACAGACCTGCTCACATTCATTACTTTGTATCTAAACCTAACTTTAAACACCTTACCTCGCAAATTAATTTAGCCGGTGATGAATACACCTATGACGACTTCGCTTTCGCCACACGTGACGAACTGGTTGTTGATGCAAATCCGGTTAATGATGCCAAACTTATTAGTGAACATGGTTTTGCCAAAGAATACCTAGATGTTGAATTTAACATCGAACTTGTTAAAACCACTGAAGAATCAATCCAGCAAGCCCATCCTCGTGCCCGAGTATCCTTAGAACAAGCATAAGTTTATTCTTTGGTGATGCAAAAAGTTTACAAAAAGAAGGTTACTAAAGCCTCGGAATGTAAACGCATTGAGCCCATTTGGGCTCTTTTTTTATATTTTTTGTAGATGCTTTAACCTATATGCCTTTTATTAAACGACTAGTTGCTCGTTAATCTCCTCTTCTAACTAATCTGCTTTATTTCACATTGATTGATGCAAAGGAGCGCTCTGTATTTATTGATTTGCGGCTGAGTGCTGTATCGCACAGACTAGCGTCCATTAAAAGGTCAGTTTAGGGTGTAATGGTCTAATTTTTCAAGACACTTTGTTGGAGGTATCATAACCAAAACCAACGAGGTAAAAATGAAAAAGTTTACAACTGAATTTAAATTGGAATGTGTAGAGCTGATCACCATTCAAGGGTATCCAGTTAAGCAAGCTGCTGAATCTATGAATGTTGGTTATTCAACATTACAGAAATGGTTACGACAATATAAAGAAGAGCAACGTGGTATCACTCCAAAAGCCTCAGCAATTACAGCTGAGCAAAAACGAATTCAAGAGTTAGAGAAACAAGTTAAACAGCTAGAAAGTGATAACAACTTATTAAAAAAGGCGTCAGCCTTCTTCGCTATCGAAATGAACAAAGGCAGCAAGTCGCGCTAAAGTTGAAGAAGGCTGGGTTTAGTGTTCAACATATTTGTCGTTGTTTTAAATTGGCGCGTAGCTCGTTTTACTTTAACGCAAAACCTAAACCGTTAAAACCAGATGAAATTCGTTTAGAAGCCGCGGTAAAGCATCTTCACAACGAAATGGATGCGACTTATGGTAGTCGCAGAATGATGATAGAGCTTAATCATCAAGGTTACCGAGTGGGTCGTTATAAAATACGACGATTGATGCGCAAATTTAAATTGATAGCGAAACGGCCTCGGTTACATCGTTATCCCTATGCAGGAAAGGCGTCTATCATTGCCCCTAATTATTTAAATAGGCAGTTTAACCCTGAACAACTTAACACCCATTGGTCAGGTGACATCACGTATATCCGAACAGGCCAAGGATGGTTATATTTAGCAGTAATAGTAGATTTATGCTCGAGAAAGATTATTAGCTGGGCATTCTCAGATAAACCCAATACTGAGTTAACAACCCGCGCTATACGTTTAGCAGTTAATAAAAGAGAGCCTATGACAGGAGTCATATTCCACTCGGATCAGGGGGCTCAATACACAGTGATTCGTTCCAGAAGTGTTTGAGTGAATTTGGAATCCAGGCAAGCATGAGTCGAGCAGGAAATTGTCTAGATAACGCCGTTACGGAACGTTTCTTTAGAAGTTTAAAGTCTGAAAGAGTTAACTACCGAAGGTATCAAACTCGTCACCAGGCCCAAGCGGATATTATTGATTATATCGAACCATTTTATAACCAGAAACGACGACACCATAAACTGGGAAACATCTCACCAGTTGAATATGAGATGAAATTAATGAAAAGTGCCTAATAAAGTGTCCAAGAAGAGTTGACCATTACAAAGAGAAGTTTACTTTGATACATCTTTTCAACGACTAATAATGATAGTCACGAGCACGTCACGGAAAATGCTTAAAAGCATTGGGTATAAATGACCAATATAGATCCCCACTGAAATATACAAGTGTGGTTTCTTTGCACTGCAATGTTGAATTAACTTCCTACTCGTTCATATTATTAAAATAGTAATTAATACCCTAAAGGGTTCAACAACCAAGGACTTTAGACCGTAATATATTTCTCTGATCCTTAGTACTCTTACCATCACTTTAATTTGTAACCTGTAACAATTTGTCAGCGTATCTATTGGAATGTTACCTTCCAATCGAAAAGCCGATAATCTCTAGGCCTCAGTCTTTTTGTGTAAAATCAAAATGCAGCAAAATAACTGGCTAAAAGATTTGCGCGTTTCTTTTTATCTATGACTAGAAAAATAACCTCTTATTCATTTTTACCAGTATAAATCAATTTATATAAATTATTAGTATATTCATTTAATGGGATTATATTTATTTTTGGGTTTTGGGTGTTATTTTAATTTTTGTTGCAACTATTTGATATTTTTCATTTTATTGCTATTTCTTTGGTTTTTTTGTTTTTTATTTGGGTATTTAGGTGTTGACTGGAATTTAATCATGGGATTAAATGATGTCTTGTACGGCGCGGTTGGATTTGGATTATAAATGGTTAGCAACACTAATTTTTCTATTTAGTCTGAAATTCTTGCTGAAAAACATTGCCACTAGAGCAAATCCACATAAGAGGTGAAAAAGTGTATATCAACATTGGAAAGCGAAAATTTGCATGCAGTATCTTAGCTATAGCTATCAGTGGAGGGGCTTTAGGGCAATCTGCCCAGGAATCAATAAATTCCGCTGAAAATGAGAAAAATAATGATGCACAAGTTGAAAGAGTAACTGTTACGTCACAACGCCGAGTGCAGTCTGAGTTAGATGTTCCCATAAGTGTATCTGTTTTCACTGCTGCTGATTTGGAAAAAGGCAATATAACGGAAGCTTCTGAATATTTAAGTCTTACTCCTAATGTAGGCTTCTCTGAAGATGGGGAGGGTGGCAGTCGAAGCATAAATATCGCTATACGTGGTGTTAGTAATATTGTTTTAGATGGAATAGCCTCGGCTAATTCCATTGGTTATTACATTGATGAATTATCCGTTGGAAGTGTGGCTCAAGGTACAATTAACCCTCAAATGCTGGATATGAGTCAAGTAGAGGTGTTGCGGGGTCCCCAAGGTACCTATTTTGGCCGAAATGCGGTAGGTGGTGCGCTGAATTTAACAACCAATAAGCCGAATGATGAATTGTATTTTCAAGGTGGCTTAGGTATCGCTAGTTTCGGTACTAAAAAGGCTGATGCAATATTCAATTTACCCATAAGTGAAAAATTTATGGTTCGAGGTGTATTTAGTCACGAAGAATCAGACACTCCCATTACCAATATTGATGAAAGAGGTAACGACCCTTTCTATAAATATAACTCAGGTCGACTTGCCTTTAGATATATTCCAACAGATGATTTATTAATTGATTTATCTGTCACAAAAACTAAAGAAGATGAAGGTGGGGACATCTCTATACCTTCTGGTGTATTGGATTTGGACTCACTTTCTATCGCTGGTGAAGGTGGTTTTGACGGTGAAGGTGGCGGTTTTGATGAGGGTCCCGGATTTTACCCCAATAACGAAGATACTATTAGTCGAGATACTGAAGAGTTTAATAACAAAGATTTTACTATAGTTAATGCAAGGGTCGAATGGGATATCAATGATTTTACTGTGTTTAAATCAGTGACTGGTTGGTTGGATAGCAGTTTCGATCGTGTTTCCGACTTAGATGGTGTAGGCCAAAGCTTTGGCCCCCTTCCGCTTCGTCGTGTCAATGATTACACGGGGGAATCTTTCAGCCAAGAGTTCAGACTTCAATCAATTGATAATGGTGATATAGACTGGACTGTCGGTGTATTTTATGCAGATGATGATTTAGATCAAACGAATCAAATTCAAATGCTTCCAGATGACGAACCTAATGGGATTGAAGTAGGCTTTATCAATAATAATGTGCGTACATTTGAGCTAGAAAGTATGGCTGCGTTTGCAGAGGTTAATTGGTCTTTGAATAGTCTTTGGGATTTAACCCTTGGAGGACGCTACACTAAAGATAAAGTGACAGCCTCTGAGATCGACTTAAATCGTGGTCCTGATGCGCTTATTGGCAATGAGAAATTTAACGACTTTTCACCACGTATAGTTGTGAATTTTAGACCGGATGATGACAGCTCTATTTTTGCTAGTATTTCAGAGGGCTATAAATCCGGTGGGGTGGATGTCACTGGTGGTTCGAGAGTCATGCCAGAGCCATTTGATTCAGAAAAGCTTACCAGTTATGAGATAGGCTACAAAGGGTATCTATTAGACGGTATGGTAAGGTTGTCTAGCTCATTATTTTATCTAGACTGGCAAGACTTCCAAGTTCAAACAAATCGTTTGGCTGATCCAAGCGATATTAGTTCTGCTATAGAAACAACTCAAAATGCAGGAAAAGCTAGTAGTCGTGGATTTGAAATTGAAAGCTTTTTTGTCATTAATAAACAGCTAAATTTTTCATTTAATGTCGGTTATGCTGACGCAACGTTTGACGATTATAAAGATGCTGTATTAAAAGGTGAGCAAAATGGTTTACCTAATATTGTTGATGTGAGTGGTCAAAACCTACCTCGAACAGCAGATTGGAATTTAAGTAGTAGCTTAAATTACACTTATGACATTAATAGTGACTGGGATGGTTACGTTCGCATAGACTGGAGCTATACGGGAGAAACGACTAGTGATATAGAAGGCGTCGCTTCTTTGGTCGGAGAAACAATATACGGTGAATCGTTTGATTTACCAGAATTTCCTTATCAAATCCCATCTTATCAAGTCGTTAATCTTACAACCGGATTTAACTATAAAAGTTTAGCGATTAATGCATATGTCCATAACCTATTCGACGAACAGTATTATACTGGAACGGCTGATAACTTTGGATTTGCTGGGATAAGGCTGAAACCTCACCAACGAGAGGTTGGTATTAAATTTACTTACAGCTTTAGTGATTAACTAACCTGTTCCCCAAGCACTATAGACAATAAATGGAAGAGTATTCCGGATGTTGTTTATAGTGTTTTTTTAGAGTACACACTCTACTTACATACTATCTTTGTATGCTTACCGGATCGATTCTGCTCTAAGAATTACATTTACCAATTTTGCTATCATCATACAAATAGCTAACTTATATGATTACTACTTATACTACTAGTCGTATTTAGATTTGGTTCTATTTAGTAGGGGGTAAATGGCTTGTATTTTGAACTAAAATATCTTTTACGATAGAGTAGGCTTTGTCTGCTTGACCACTTGCTATTGCCCAGGCTAGTTCTTGGTGGTGCTGCAAATCAAGGTTAATTTCTTCAGTAGTTTGCTCTTTACCTAAATTTACATGAGCTTTTAAATAGGTAGCAACAGCCGTTTTAAATTGACTTAGAATTGTATTATGGGAAGCCATTAAGATTAATGAATGAAACTCAATATCAGCCTCAAGCCGTTTTTCCAAGTCGTCTTTATGTTCTTTCATCGACTCAAACGCGCTCATGATATTTGATATATCTTCTCTAGTTGCACGCTCAGCAGCTAATTTAGCCGCTTTCGGTTCTATTATTTGTCTGATTTCAATCAAATCTAACATAAAGCTTTCGGTTGCTATTGCAGGGTCTGCATGCCAGCTTAGTACTTGTTGGTCGAGCATATTCCAGTATATTTTGGATCTAACCTTAGTGCCGCTTCGAGGGGCTGTTGTTAAAAAGCCTTTGGCCGATAGAATTTTAACCGCCTCACGCAGGGCATTACGACCAATGCCTAACATTTCTGATAGTTCAGCTTCAATTGGTAGTGTTTCACCTTCTTTATAATCGCCAGAGGCTATTCGTCTCCCTAATGTGTCAACTGCTTGTTTTGATTGTCCTCGAGCTATTGGCTTCGAAGATTTTTTTTGGGGAGGGGTTTTGTCTAATTCCATATTCTCTTTATCACCATGATTTTGTATTTCGTCTTAATTCTATAGATTTTTGAGTTAATTGTCATCTAAAGGTATATAGATGTAAATTTCTATTAATGGGATTATTGATTTTATTTGGTTTCGTTTTCATCGGCGAATCTACTTTTATCGCCTTTTATAGCTATATTTAACAGTTTATTAATTTTATCGTTTGATTAATAGTGGGATTAATAGTATTATTTTTTTATCGTTTGGTGGGTTTATATTCATGTGGGGTTAATTATTATTTTTATGTTTGTTTTTAAAGCTCCATTGAATTTTTTTGTAAATTAAAAAGGTTATAAATATGGCTGATTTTGATGTGATTATTGCTGGCGGTGGCCACAATGGTCTGATTTGTGCCTCATTACTCGTTAAAAATGGGTTGAAGGTTTGTGTCGTCGAAAGAAACGAATGGGTAGGTGGCGGAGTTTTAACTCGAGAATTAACAATACCTGGATTTAAACACGATCCATTTGGTTCGTCTCATGTGTGGATTCACTTAAATCCCGATTTTCAAGAACTGCGCCCTGAGTTAGAAAAACACGGCTTACGTTATATTTATTCTGATGATCATATAACAGGCCACCCTAACAAATACGATGGCCAAGGAATTATAGTCTATAAAGATGTAGACAAAACCTGTGACACAATTGCCGAATATTCAAAACAAGATGCTATTCGTTATCGTGAAATTTACGAAGAATTTGGGGAAATTCAAGACGGCGTAGTCAAGAGTATGTTTTCTCCTCCTGCACCTCCAAGCTATTTGTATCAGGGCCTCGAAAATAATCCTGAAGGTATGAAACGCCTTCGAGATTACCAACTGAGTTCTCGTCAATTTACCTTAGAAAATTTTGAAGATGATCATGTCAGAGCATTTATTCTTGGCTGGGCAATGGCCCCTCAGACCTTACCTGACCAACTCGGTACTGCATCTGCATTTTCTGTGATGATTCCAAGTATCCACTACTTCGGTCAGTCAATTCCTGAAGGCGGTAGCGGTATGCTTTCGGAATCTATGAAATCTTACATAGAGGCCAATGGTAGTAAAGTTATTACCGGTGCTACGGTCAAAAAATTCATTGTTGAAAATGGCGAATGTATTGGTTTAAGACTAGTTGATGGGACGGAAATAACGGCTAGTAAAGGCGTCGTAAGCTCACTTGATCCATTTCAAACCTACCTTAATGGATTTGACGATGATGAGTTGCCTTCCGGATTTAAACAAATGGTCCGAAGTTTTAAATTTGGTGATATTACCATTGCACGAGTGCACTACGCGTTAGATGAAGCGCCCAAGTTTAAAAACGGAAGCGAAATGGACAAAACCGCTTTCCAACGGATGTTTGGCACTGTTGCAGACATTGATAAACAGTATCAAGAAATAGCAGCCGGGCAGGCACCAAGTGATCCATTCTTGTGGACTGCTGCTTGGAGTCAAATGGACCCTACCAGAGCCCCAGAAGGTAAACATACTTTGATTATGGATACCTTTGTACCTGTTGAGCTTCAATCTGGAGAAGACTGGGAAAAGTTAGCGCCTGATTATTGTCGTGACGTACTACTCAAACAACTACGAAATTACACCGTAAATATGCAGGATGACAATATTTTAGGTGAATATGTTGAGTCAGGGCCGACTTTAGCACGGGCTAATTTATGTTTTAACCGAGGCGTCACTACAGGTGGAGAAAGAACACTTTCCCAGATGGGCGCTTTCAGACCATTTCCAAATTATGCAGATTACCGTGGACCAATTAAGAAGTTTTACATGACCGGTCCTTCTTGTCACCCAGGAGGTGGTATTTGCGGTATGGGAACAATCGCAGCGAACGAAATTCTGCATGACCTTGGTATCAAAACTGTCGATGACGAATTTGACTTTTAAAACCACTAATTCAGTAACTAATAAGAGATTATAGGAAGTTTGTTATGCCTAGAAAAAAAATTGAGCCTTATACCGCATTGGTTATACAGCCAGAAGTAACAGTCGTCAGTGATAAGGAAGGAATAAAACTAAATCTAGATAGAGTCAAAAATCTAATCCATTTTGGTGTTGGTTACCACTGGGAAGTTCCAGTACGTTTGGTTGTTTTACCTGAATACTTTATGCAAGGTGTTGGTACACCCGGTAAAGGTGAAAGTACAATTAATGATGCCATGAAACGAGCGGTGACAATTCCTGGCCCTGAGATTGATCAACTAGGAGAAATTGCAAAAGAATACGGTTTATATATTTGCGGTGGTGGTGTAGTGGAACAAGTAGAAGAATTTCCTGACCGCTGGTTCAATACGAATTTTATTGTTGGGCCTTGTGGCAATGTTGTACTTAAATATCACAAATGGCATATCAATGCGTCGTTAGGTTTGGGCACGAGTCCACATGATATATTTGACGAATATTGCGCTCATTTTGGTGGTGGCATAAAAGATTTGTTTCCTGTCATTGATACCGAAATTGGTAAATTAGGTACCATGACCTGCCATGATGGCTGTACACCAGAGGTCAGTCGTGCTTTAGGATACAACGGCGCGGAAGTCATTTTGCATCCAGGAGCGATTCAAGAATTTGAAGGCGTTTCAGAGCCTTGGGACTTCTGGAAGTTTACTCGTCGTACTCGCGCTCACGACAATATGTGTTACTTACTGGGCGCTAACTGGGGAAGTGTAAATTACGAATATTACCCTAAAGCATTTTGTCCTGGCCATTCTTTTGCCATTGATTACACCGGACTAATGTTACGTGAAGCACCGTATCCGAATGAGCAAGTCTTGTCTGTAACCATTGATATTGAAGCGCTTCGTCATCACCGAACCCGAGTGAACCACAACAATTGGATAGATGTACGCACCGAAGGGTTTAGAGAAATGTATACCAATCCGATTTATCCAGCAAACCGCTTTCCTTCTGGAAAACCACCAAAAGCTCTAGTTGATAAAATTTCTATATGCAAAGAAGTTTTTGATAATTTGTACGCACGAGGACAATTTACCCCACCACATGGTTATGAACCTGAAGATATCTCTGAGTTATTGCAGTCCAGAATAGATTATGCACAGGAAACGGGACGCCTAAAAAAAGGGTGATAACTATATGAAAGTTATAAGTAAGCTAGCAGATATTGATTTTGAATTCGGACATTTTGAATACAAAAAAGATCATTTAATTATTCATAGTCATAAAGATTCAAAGATGCAGAGTAGGGTCTATGTAAGTCCCAATGACGTCGTAACAGCAATGGGAAAAGCTCTAAAAGTACCAAAGGTTTGGGTATATATCTTATTTTTTCCATTTTTTTTAATACGCTATCGTAGGCGCCATGCTGCGAAAATGGCGAGTAAACAAGGTAATAAATCATGACAAAAATGACAGGTGCTGTAGCCATTATAAAGTCTTTGAAAAATAACGGGGTGGATACCATTTTTGGCCTGCCTGGTGGGCAATTGGATCACCTTTTTGATGCAATGTATCACGAGGGGAAAGATCTCAAACTGATTCATTCACGTCATGAGCAAGGTGCAGCATATATGGCCTACGGCTATGCCAAATCGACAGGTAACGTTGGTGTTTATACTGTTGTGCCAGGTCCAGGTTTATTAAATTCAACCGGAGCTTTATGCACGGCATGGGGAAACTATAGTCCTGTTTTGTGTATATCAGGTCAGATACCTTCTACAGGTATTGGTAAAGGGTACGGCGATTTACATGAGATTCCAGATCAAATGGGAATGATTAGTAATATAACAAAATATCAAGCTCATATAGGTCACCCCTCTGAAGCACCCGAAGTTATAGAGGAGTCATTCAAACAACTGACAACTGGTTGTCCTCAACCTGTAGCAATTGAAATGCCAATGGACACCATGGGTTTAAATGCAGAAGTCAATTTATTAACTGCGGTTGAACATCCTAAACGAGCGATAGATCACGCTCAAATTAAAGATGCAATTCAAATGTTGCTGAAATCTGAAAAACCGATGATTGTAGTTGGATCTGGCGCGATTGAAGCTGCCGATGAGATTAATAGGCTTGCCGAAACCCTACAAATACCGGTAATGGCATGTCGGAGTGGAAAAGGTATTGTACCGAGTGAAAGCTATCTAAGCGCTAATTTTCCAATGGGACACAGGTTATGGGGAGAAGCGGATGCTGTACTCGCGATAGGAACTCGATTGCATTGGCCCTTGGTAATGTGGGGGAATGATGAAGATTTAAATATTATTCGTGTCGATATTGATCCTCAACAGATAACCAGAATTTGCACACCAGAAATTGGCATTGTTGGCGACGCAAAGCAAGTTACCGCAGCTATGAACGATATTTTAGAGCGAGAAAGCTTCGAAGTTACGTCTCGTAAAGATGAATTACTAAAGTTGAAATCAGTTGTTGACGCAGAAATCAAAGAAAAAGTAGGCCCTCAAATGGCTTATCTCGAGGTAATTCGTGAAGAGTTACCAGAAGATGGAATTTTTGTTGATGAAGTTACACAAGTCGGCTTCGTGTCTTGGTATGGCTTCCCTGTGAATAAACCAAGACAACATATAAGTGCTGGCTATCAAGGAACACTTGGTTACGGTTATGCTACTGCACTCGGTGTTATGGCGGGTAACATGGATAAACGAGTTATCCAGATAAGTGGTGATGGGGGCATCATGTTTAATGTGCAGGAAATAGCAACAGCGGTGCAGTACAAACTACCTTTAGTTACAATTATCTTCAATGATTCACGCTTTACTAATGTGCAGCGCCAACAGAAAGAGTGGTTTGATAATCGAGTTATTTGTTCTGATTTAACCAATCCAGATTTTGTTCAATTAGCTGAAAGCTTTGGTGCAGCCGGTTTCAAAGCGAACGATCCTGAGTCAATGCGCACCGCTATTCGTGCTGCTTTTGAGCAAGATGGTCCTTCAATCATCGAGGTGATAATCGATGACTTTTTCCCCGCACCCTGGCCTTTTCTAATGATGCCTCAGAATAGAAAAGAAGTGTGTAAGTAAGTTTAAAAATAAATTAGCAATGCCGCAATTTGAAAAAAGCTGGTATTGCTGATTTATTCTCTAATGGATATATAAAATGACTAAACCAAAACCTAACTCTTCCATTTTACGCATAAATGCATACAAGCAAGGAAAAAGTAATATTGAAGGGGTAAAAAAACCACTCAAATTGTCATCCAATGAATCCTCTCATGGTCCCTGTGAGGAGGCGGTAAATGCGTTTATAAAAAGTGCCTCTAGTTTGAATCGATACCCAGATGGAAGCCAAACAGAGTTGCGTGAGGCAATTGCTGAGACTTTCAAGTTAAACGTAAACAAAATAATGTGTGGTAACGGTTCAGAAGAACTTATTCAACTGGTCGTGAGAGCCTATCTGTCTCAAGGAGATGAGGCATTATTGAGTGAAAATGGCTTTATTATGAGCAATATTCATTGCTTAGCTCAAGGAGCCGAGCTAGTCATCGCACCGGAAAAAAACCATAAAGTTGATGTAGATGCATTGCTGAAACGGGTTACTGAAAAAACTAAGTTTTGCACTATAGCTAATCCAAATAACCCAACAGGAACCTTCATTTCAGAGGAGGAGATGCGACGCTTACATGCAGGGCTACCTAAGGACTGTATATTCTTAATTGACAACGCATATTCAGAATACGTTGATAATGAAGACTTTAGTGATGGTATCTCTTTAGTTGAGGAGTTTGACAACGTAATAATGACAAGAACGTTTTCAAAAATATATGGTTTATCTGCCTTACGCATTGGCTGGATGTATAGTTCTCAGGAGGTTCATGACTATATTCAACGGATTAGAACCCCCTTCAATGCAAACTCTGCAGCAATGGCGGCAGCAACTGCAGCGGTTAAATCAATTGACTATGTCGCTAAGATTAAAAAACTTAATCGTGTTTCTTTAAATTACGTTACTCAAAAATTGACTGAGTTAGGTATTGAAGTTGTGCCGAGTGTTGCCAACTTTTATTTGTTGGATTTTACCAATGTTGCTCAAAAATCAGCAACCGAGGCTGCTAAATTTCTTCAATCAAAAGGCATAATTCCTAGACCTGCAGGTAACGATAGCTCCTTTTTACGCATTACCGTTGGATTAGAAAATGAGAACCAAGCTGTAATTGATGTTTTAACTGATTATATGCAGCAATAGATTACGCTTGATTTTTGTTAACTAAATTTAATTTAAAGCAATTACCTATTGAGGGTGCACGATGGATACTGTAGAGCAACGACTAAATCAACCTCAAAAATTACTGATCAATGGAAAATGGTTTTTATCTTCTAACAAACAAATGTCAGAAGTCATTAATCCATCTTCAGGAAGTGTAATATCTTCTGCCGCGGTTGCTACTGACAAGGATGTTGACCGTGCTGTAGAAGCGGCTAGGGCGACTTTCGAACGTGGTGACTGGAAAGGGTTAACACCGAGTGAAAGAGGAAAAACACTCTGGAAAATAGCAGATTTATTAGAGAAGTATGGTGATGAAATCGCCACGCTAGAGATGTTAAATGTAGGCAAAAAATATTCTTCGGCTAGATATGGTGAAGTTTCATTTGCTGCAGATTGCTTTCGCTATTACGCCGGGTGGTGTACTAAAATTGAAGGAAGCACCAAAACCATGTCGGTTATTCCAGGGCAAGATTTTCATGCTTATACTCAACGTGAACCCATTGGTGTTGCAGCCCTTATCGTTCCGTGGAACGGACCTTTAGTGCAAGCCGCATGGAAAATTGCTCCCGCATTAGCGTCTGGGTGTAGCTGTATTCTCAAACCCGCAATGGAAACACCATTATCTGCGATGAAATTAGCTGAAATAATAATGGAAGCGGGTGTTCCCGCAGGCGTTTTCAATGTTGTGCTGGGGGAAGGCGTGGGTGCAGGTCAAGCGTTAGCTAAACATCCTGGTGTAGATAAAATTTCGTTTACTGGCTCCACTGAGGTAGGCAAAAGAATACTAGATTCAGCAAAAGGCAATCTTAAAAAGGTATCGCTTGAATTAGGGGGGAAATCAGCAATGGTTGTTTTTCCTGATGCAAATGTTGAAGAAGCAAGTCAAGGAGCTATTGATGCGATCTTTTCCAATGCTGGACAAGTATGCGTAGCTGCTTCGCGTTTATTTGTTCACGAAGATATTTATGCAGAATTTATCGCAAATATCAAAACCAAAACTGAGGCTATTAGAGTTGGCCCCAGTGACGATGAAAGCACCGATATGGGGCCCGTAATTAGTGCGCGACAGTTCTCCAGTATTAGCTACTACATTGAAAAAGGGATAAGTGAAGGAGCTACACTGCTTAGTGGGGGAATACCTAAATCATCAACCGGTGGATACTTTATACAGCCAACAATATTTGTAGACGTCACTGCAGATATGACCATTGTTCGTGAAGAGATTTTTGGACCAGTTTTAGTAGTTCAAATTTTTAACGACGAAAGTGATGTACAAGAAATGGCAAATGACTCTGAGTACGGGTTAGCTGCGAGTATTTGGACTAAAGACGTTAGTCGAGCTCATAAAATGGCCGCAGCTTTGAAAGCTGGACTAGTGTGGGTCAATTGCCACGGAATTCCTGATATGGCTGTACCTTTTGGAGGCTACAAAGAGTCCGGGTGGGGCAGAGAAAATGGATATGAAGCGTTGCTTCAATATACAGAGTTAAAGTCTGTCGTCGTCAAACTATAAAAAGAGGAACTAATACAATGCAGCAAACATGGCGTTGGTTTGGAGCAGATGACTCGGTGAGTTTAACGCAAATCAAACAGGCAGGGGCTACCGGAGTTGTCAGTGCTTTACACCAAATCCCCACAGGAGAAGTTTGGTCTTATGAGGATATACTAGAACGTAAACGGCTAATAGAAGAGCAGGGCTTACAATGGAGTGTAGTGGAAAGTGTTCCTGTTCATAATGATATAAAAAGCCGCCAAGGGAACTACAAACAATATATTAAGAATTATAAAGAAACTATTAAAAATCTATCAAGCGCAGGCATTTATACCCTTTGTTACAACTTTATGCCCGTTGTTGATTGGACTCGAACAAACCTTAACTATCAACTTCCAAACCAAGCTCAGGCCTTACGTTTTGAAATGACAGAATTCGCAGCATATGACATTTTTATTTTGAAACGTAAAAATGCTTCTGTTGATTATACTCCTGAAATTTTATCTGCAGCTAAGCATAAGTTTGCTCAAATGAATGCTGGTCAAATTAGATCTCTAGAAAAGAATATTATTGCAGGTTTACCAGGAGGGGAAGGTTCTTATACACGCAGTAAAATTAAGCAACAAATAGAACTGTTTATTGATCTTGGTGAAAATAATTTTAGAGAAAATTTAATAGATTTCCTTAAGGACGTTATACCAGTCGCTGAAGAGTATAAAGTAAAAATGTGCATTCACCCCGATGATCCTCCTTTTCCATTATTTGGTTTACCACGAGTTGTCTCTACTGCCGATGACGCAAGAGCCATAATATCGGCAGTACCAAGTCATTACAATGGACTAACTTTTTGTGCCGGATCTTTCGGGGCACGCGCTGATAATGATTTAGTCGCGATGGTTAAAGAATTTGGTTCGTCAATTCACTTTGTTCATTTACGTAACGTAATACGTTATAACGATGGTTCATTTTATGAATCCGATCACCTAACGGGTGACAACGATATGATTTCCTTAATTAAAGCAATTGTATTGGAAGAGCGGAGGCGTAAACAGCAAAAGTGCGCTGATTCTAGTATTCCTATTCGTCCAGACCATGGGCATTTAATGGGGGATGAAATAAATAGGGAGAATATAAACCCTGGTTACTCTTATGCTGGTCGAATGAAAAGTTTAGCTGAGTTGCGTGGAGTGATATTTGCCATAGAGCAGATTAATTAGCGGTGTTTAGCGCTCGAAATGAAGTTGCCTCTAGCAATGGAGACTGAACAACCCTACAGATTATATGGATATGTTATTTAAGTTAACTATGCAGAGAATTTGTAGGGTATAAATTGAATCATGGACCTCTTTTATGCTTACAGAAAAACGATTTTTTGAATTAACTAGAAACAATACAGCTGCTATTAAAAAAGGCTGTGCGAGTTATAACAATTCGAATGCCTACATTTTTGAGCCTATTAGTTTAGCCAGAGTGACAGCTCTTTCCGAAATACTTGGGATGGAAAAAAAACAGCTCGTTAATGAAATGATTAGTTGTGCTTTGGGTGACGCTCACAATGGTTTTCTATCAGCTTTTGATGATAAGGAAAAGCGAGAGGAAATGGATCATTTGCTTAAATCTAGAGTGAAAGAACTGCTTAATAAAAGCTAAATTAGTATTTTACGGTTTGTAACTTACTTAATCCATAAATAAACACTCTTTGATTTTAATGTTCACATTTATCCCATTATTTATGCTGTGTTAGATGTAATTTAGTCATTTGAGAATAAGTTAACACCATCCAGTTATAGTTGGGTGAACCTATTAGGAGATGTATCTACCTATGATTTCTGGAGACAATATAGCAGCTGTTTGTTCAGTGATATTTGGTTTAGCTTGGTTCGGCTTTTGGATTGATAACTTTGCGATAGGCAAAAAAATATCGGGGGTGGTTTGTATACTTGGACTAGGAATGCTTTTTTCAAACTTGCAGCTTATTCCATTTAATAGTCCTGTTTATGATTTTGTTGGAAGTAATTTAGTTCCTTTAGCTATTCCTTTGTTGTTATTTAAAAGCAACTTACTTTCCATTTTTAAAGAAAGTGGTGCCGTATTGGTCATTTTTTGTATCGCATCAATGACAACAGTATTTGGCGCTATTCTTGGTTTTTATATTTTTGATCTTGGTAATATTGGGCCTAAAGTAGCTGGAGCATACACCGGAGGCTATGTAGGTGGTGCGGTCAATTTTTTGGCCGTTTCTCAAGTTGTTGAAATGAGTACGGACGAATTTAGTGCGGCTATTAGCGCCAGTAGCATCGTTAGTATCATAGCCCTTATGATTTTACTGGCTATACCCTCAACAAAATGGATTACAAAGCATTTTTCTTCATTCAAAGAGGGAGAGTTAAAAGATCAACCTGACAGTAAAGAAATTAATGAGCATAAAGTAAACTTCAATTTGACGCATATTTCTGGTGCTATTTGCTTGAGCTTTGTTATCTGTGCTTTATCAGAATACTTAGCAAATAGCATAGGTTTTAAACAATATTCTTTTTTGATAATTACTGCATTAACTCTACTCATAGCGAATGTATTCCCAAAAACGATGGGCCAATTAAAGGGAGAGTTTGAGACTGGTATTTTATTAATGTATTTATTCTTTGCGGTAGTTGGTATTGGCACTGACATGTCAGTATTTATTGGGGCTGCAATCAAACTATTTTTCTATGGAATGTTTATTATTTTCATCCATCTTACAGTAACTTTTCTATTGGCTAAATGGTTCAAATTCGATTTGAAAGAAACATTAGTTGCATCTGCAGCAGCTCTAGTTGGCCCCGCGGTTACCGCCGCAATAGCAACCTCCAACAATTGGCGTACCTTAGTCACTCCGGGAATTATGTGCGGTATTTTAGGGTATGCAATTGCAACTTTTATCGGAGTTACAGTTACAACTTTCTTAAGCTAAGAGTTTTTAAAGTAAGAAAATTAAACTTATAAGTATTATCTACAATATCGAGAGTTTGCCTTATTGATGGGATTAAATGTCTTGTTTATAAATTGGGAGAGACGGAAGTGGCGACAATTTTAATTACTGGTACCGGCTCAGGTCTAGGTGCTTCTCTAGCATCAGAGTTAGCTAACGACGGACACACAATAATAGCAACGGTAAGGTCGTTGATTCCGGATAACTTTCCAGAAATTAAACCTAGCAGTTTGGGAACGATAAAATTCATGCAGATGGATGTGACGAAAATTGCTGAGATAAAAGGTGTAATGAAACAGTTATCAGACAGTAAATTAACTATTGATACTGTAATTCTAAATGCGGCACACTATCCAATCGGAACAATTGAAAGCGCTAATTATGAATATATTAAACAATGTTTTGAGGTTAATTATTGGGGGAACATAAACGTTATAAGAGAGGTAATGCCTTTTCTCCGGCAACAGCGCTATGGCAAAATTATTGGAGTAAGCTCATTGTCTTCAGCTGTAGGTTTACCTTGCGATGGACATTACTCTGCCAGTAAAGCCGCTATGGATAGAATGTTGGAAAGTTTAAGGTATGAAGTATCTGCTTTTGGAATTCAAGTTAGCTCAATTCAACCTGCTTCATTTGCATCTAATTTATTCAAATCATTAACTAACGAGAAGATTGAGGATGGTCCTTATTCGCAACTTATAGAGCATTGGATGCGAAGTATATCCAATGCAGAAGGTGAAAATGGAAAATACCTTGAAGAGATTCATAATACTATACGTAAGATAATCGCAAACGGACAACCTGAGTTTTTATATACGGTAGGAGCTAAAGCGACTGAGATAGCAGCATTGTTGGCATCCATGTCATCTAAAGAGCGTGAAGAAGCTATTCTCAATTGGTCCGACACTGATTGGTGGGCGAATAGTAAGATAAAGGCCAAGCTCTAATATCGTCGCACAATCTTGCATTTACACTAAAGTGAGCCTCTTCGAAATTACTTGCTATCATTTAGCATAATGACTTAGCGAGAAAACTAGAATCCTAAATGCCAACTTGGAATTAATCGGCTACGATAATCAGTTATACATCAATTCTTGTGATGCTCAATCATATCGCGAACAAACTTGACTTCATTGTGTCTAGCACAAAAATACGTAATTTCCTAATGTTAGTTTAATAGAGATTATATAAGAATCGCTGATGTTTTATTTATCAAACTTACCTTGCACTTTGTTGCGTGATTAGACAAGTTAGTAAATAAATGAAGCATGACTTGGCGCGATCACTTAACACACGCCTCTGTTTCGTGACCCGCTAAAGTTATTCTAATTTGTCCAGAAAAATTAGTCGAACAATGAATTCAAATCTACAGGCTGCTTGTGATGGTTTAGGAGGCGTTAAATCGTGAAATGGTTATTTTTAAGTCGTCAGACAGCCAAGCTCACCTCGCGCTAACGTCATCTCAGTCATATGCGCTCACTGCGTTCGGTAATGAGCTTTGATAAGACAGCGCGATAATGGCGCACTCGGTGAAAAGCGTCTACATCGCGTATATCAAGTGATTGATAGTTTCATGGTCACAAGCCGAATTACTACGATTAACACCTTTGGTCTAGATCACGTCACGGAATGGCCAAAAAACATTGGTTAAAATTAACCAATATAGGCCCCTGCGAAAAGAGTATGCCCACTATGTCGACATAGTTATCACTTGGATACCAATTGCTAGCTAAGCTTTGTGCAGGGGTATAAACCCAAATTAAATTGTTTATACCATGAGTGTTAGTCATGCGGTCGTACATTAAATCCATAGTTCTTTTAACGCTTTTTGGTCCAACTGCTCCCCACCAAAATCTTGCTCCTTCAGCTTCATGTCATGGGCGTCATAAAATAGGGATATCGGCATCAGTAAACTTTTTCAGTTCGGCAGAAATAGTGTCAGATAGTTTTACACTTAAAGGTAAATCACACCGTAAGTCTTTGATTTAATTGGTAGACATGAATTTTGCTAAATTAGATAATTAAATATAGATTCATAACAAACAGAAGTGTGATTAAACAATGAAAACATTCTATAGTTTTTTAAAAGTATTAGTTTTGGTATCTGCAGGATTAACAAGTACTGCGCAAGCAGCACTCATTTATGACTTTTCATATGAGTTTGATGGGTTTACCAGCATTGATGGTACCCTTGAAGGCACGCCTACTGGGGGTGTTGTTACTGTAAGCGATGTAATGGGGACTATTTCGTCAACTGGAGGAACGCTTGGTGTAAGTACATTCTCCTTTGATACATCACTAGGTGGTTTCCATATTTCTGGAGATTCTGATGGCGATTCAGGAACATTTTCTCTTGATGGGAGTTTTTTCGACCTAGCAGTTGTCTTTTTACCTGAAAGTAATAACTGTTTGAATGGTAATGGCTTTTGTCTGATTGGCACATTTGCATCTGTATTAACACCTTCTGGTAGTGAAAGTTATACATTAAATGCCGCAAATTTCACAGTGTCCGAACAGGTCGTATCTGAGCCTAGCACCCTAGCGATAATCGGCCTCAGCCTAGCAGTAATAGGTTTTGCTCGCCGTAAAAAAGCGTAATACATACTCTGTTATCAAAACCGATTGCGATCGGTTTTTTTGTGCCTGCAATTTGGCGATCATCAATTACCTGATCAGCCTAAAGTCGCAGTAAAAATTAAATTGACTAACTCAGGCCTTTTTCTTATCTAATTTCACCACTTCTGCTTTTTCTTCTGTCAACTGAGGTTCAGAATTTCATAGTGTTTGAACTGTACTATCAACGCCGGAACGATAGGTTTTAATAACACAGCGATCATCAGGGAAAGTACAATGGGTTGAATGAGGGCAATGCTCTGAATCGTACCCGCTTTTTCAGCCGCGGGAGTATACAAAGGCGGTTGATTTCCAAACACTCCCTCCAAATCAGGCTCCGGTTACCACCTAATCAATGCAGATGAAGCCTGAGTTTGATCCACGATTTCATTCAGTAAATCAACCATTGAAACTCTCAAAGCTGGTAATGTTACGACCCGTGACTTAGCCATTTTTTTACTGTCTAACGTTGCGCCTTCGGCTAAGTTGGCTGCGCATTGCTGCACTGACAGCAGCCATATTTTGGCTTGTTTTTGAAACCGGTGATGTAAAACATTCTTTGGCAGCGAGCAGGTGGAAAGCGTTACGTAAAAATGCAGATTTCAAACCGTTTTTAGCTTGTTAGCACGATAATGGCGCACCCGGCGAGATTCGAACTCACGACCTCTGCCTCCGGAGGGCAGCGCTCTATCCAGCTGAGCTACGGGTGCGCTGGAAGCAGGCGTGATCTTAATGAAAACCTAGGAATTTTCCACTGTTATTTTCAATTATCCTTAATCCTAGGCATTTTTTGCGAAATTATCGAGCTGAGGTTGATTTTTAAACTATAAAATAATAGTGATTACTAACTAACTTAGATAAAAACTTCTGGTTAGATTCAGTTATCGACATCTTGTGAATACGATGGAAATTTAGGCCTCATTTTTTTAAATTAATTTTTGTTTTCCTTTATGTTCTCTAAGCCTTCCTATTTTGAATATACTAACAATCAAACGCAGTGCAGAAAAATTCCAAAGTAGTATAAAGCTTGTCTTCGTCGGATTCAGATTTTACAGACAGGGCAATGCCGCGCATGAGGGTCATTAAAACATCGGCTAGTTCTTCTGGGTTTTCGGATTCTAATTTTTGTAAACGGATTTTTATATTTGTTTGTATTTCTGTTTGCTGTTTGGCTATTTCTTCTAGCAAAATTTTATTTCGACAAAAGAGGTTTCCTTGCAGAATTAAACAGCCGGATCTGTGATTGTCGTTTAGGTAAAATTCTAAACTCATTTCAAGGCAATTCCTGAACATTTCACTGGGGCTTTCTGATTCTTTTAGGGTCTGTTCAAGTTTTCCTAAAAACTGATTTTTATACAGTGCTAAGGCGCGTAGAAAAAGTGACTCTTTATTTCCATAGGTAGCATAAATAGAAGTAGCGGTTGCATTTAATGTTGAGCACAATTCGGCTACTGATACATTTTCAAATCCGTACCTTTGAAAGAGTGTTAGGGCTCTTTTTAGGCCTTCGTTGGTATCTAGTTTTCTCGGCCTGCCTCGTGTCGAGGAACTATTTGTATCATTCATTACATAATTTAGCTAATTGCTAGGAATATTAATTGTATTAAACGCTACAAAAAGCTATTTTACAAGGCTTTCGAGATAAATAAGGCGGGTTTTTTATAAATGTCGTACAAGCAAGTGACGGGGTGCTAGTGGATTTAATGTAATCATCACTACAATAATCTAAGAGGTTTTAAAATCGATTATTGTAGTGATTGATATAAAAATTGATAAGGCGCTTTTTCGGCGTCCTTAATCAGCGCTTAAAACGGTTTGTTTATAAAGTTCTAAGGCGTGAATATTGTCTTTTTGCGCCTCTTTGATTTGCGCTAAAAGCAACACATCGCGACGTTCATTTGCAAGCTTAATGGCCTTGGAAAGGGCCTTTTCGGCAAGCATATAATCGCCAGAATTATACGCAAGTTGTCCTAGAGTTGAGAGTATATCAACATTGGAATCGTCCTTTTTAAGCCACCCTTCTAGCTGTTTAATTGCACCATTTGTTTGGGTATTTTTGAGCTGTCGATAGAGATTATACAGTACCGGTATTGGACCACTTTTCTGGCTATTCACTAAAATTGTTTGTGCTTCTTCATACATCTCTTGATCGATCAATTGTTGAGAATAAGCTGCAACCTGACCGGATTCTTTGCGAACGCCTCTAGGTAAAGATTGCCATTTTTCCTTCAATTTTAACGCACCTTCTTTGCTGGCAATTTCTGCATATTCACCTTTTGATGCTTTTAATAACCAGTAATCGTATTCCTCTCCAAGTGGTTTTTTCCACTTTTTAACGTGCTCTTTTAACACCGTAAATTTCCCAGTTTGCTCTAGTGCTCTGGCCCATAATTTAATGATATTTGGATCTCGTTGGATCTTTTCTGAGGCTTCATTGATGTGTGTAAGTGCTTGCTCACCCTGATTTTCTAAGACCAAATCACGGATAAGGCATAGATTTGCGGCTAAAGCAGTTTTGTCTTTTTCTGCTGCTTCATACCATAACTCTCGAGCATCAACTTTGTTATTAAGCTGCGCTTCCACTTCGGCCAAAGCTAATAAGTTAATGCCGTCAAAATCTTCGTTACGTATTTTGTTTAGGGATTTTTTGGCTTCTAAAAAGTTTCCTTCTGCAAGTGAAATTAAGCCGTTGGTGAAAGCTTTTTGTTTACGTCTGCTGCTAAATCCGAACAACCAGTCTTGTGAGCCTGCTAAGATATCGATGAGCTTTTTAATCAGAATGATGGATAACCAAGTCACAAAAAACAAGCTAACAACTAAAACCACAAAGCCGAAAATGGAAACCTGATAAGTACCACTTTCAAGGGCGATTAGAAAATACCCTTGGTAATTAATTAGACCTGGACCTGCGTACAAACCTACGATAATGAGGCCGATGATAATTAACAGCAGAATGATTTTTTTCATAGTTCAAACTTCCCGTTTGAGAATGCGTTGCTCATTCGGTTTTCTAGGATATCTTGCAATGGTTTTGCGGCATCAAGTTGCTGAGGATATTTACGCGCGACTTCCGTTTCTTCGAGATTACGTAACGCGTCTAACATGCCCGCCACTTCAGTGGTTTCAAGATCATAATGCTGAACAATTAATCCTATCGCCCGTTGTAAACTTTGTTTAAACAGAGTGTCTTGCTCTTTCATTATTGCCGTTTGCGCTTGCATTAATGCAAAACGTAACTGCTCTTTGGCTAGCCACTGTTGTTGTTGTGATAATAAGGGTTCAACTGGTCCTTCATTGGCTTGATATTTAAAGTTGCTCTCAATATAGGCCCAAACTCTTGCCATTCCCGTGAGTTCTTCTGGCTCAAAACCCTTCACTTCTACTTCTGGTAACGACAAGGGTAGATTATTAACTTGTTGCACCATGCCTGATAACGACAAAGCGATAGAGGTTAATGAAACCTGATTGATCTGTTGAAGGTTTTGAATATCGCTGGCAATAAATTGTCTTACTGGTAATAAAGACGGATCCGCTAAATCTTGTAATCGGCTATCTGCTGCTTGCAGCATAGCCACGGCAGTGCGGACATCATTTTCCAACCAAAGTTTTCGACCGGCCATGCGGACCAAATAATCTGCTTCTGCTAATAACCAATCGGCCGGACGACGACCTGATACGTCTGCAAGATTTTTACTATTGGCTTGCGCTTGGGTCAATGCTTGGTTAGTTAATTCGTTTTGTTTGGCGATGGACTCTTCAAACTCTGTTTGTTGAGTACCTAACTGACGAGCCAATTGGTCAATTGTTCGACCTTGCTCTGAAATAGTTTCACTTTGCGCCGTCAAAGTTGCATTTTCATTATTTAACGTACTATTCCATTGTTGCCAAAACCAATAACCGGCAGCTGCAATAGCCAAGAGGCAAAGCAAATTAATTAATGTGACAAACCATAAAAATCCAGTCTTCGATTTACCTTTAGCTGGCGCATCTTTGCCTGGAGTGTTCTTAGATTTGGGCGTAAATGGCGGTTTTTCGCTTTTTGTTTCAGCTTTAGCTTTGGGCTTCGGCTGTTCCTTTACTTCGACGTAGGACGCATTCTCGATTTCCAAGGCTTTCATTTCCTCTTCGAGGGCGGTGATTTTGTCTTTTTCCGTCATTTAGCGCTCCAAAAATTGATTGATTGCGTCTTTTAATTGCTCGTCACTTGCACCAGCACTGAGATATACCTGTTGTATACCTAGTTTAGTTGCATAATCGGCAAGACGCTGACTAACCATAATCCAAGGTGTAGATTTTAACCAATTTTGGTCAAATTTGTCCCATGCTGCTTGGATAATTTCGCCACTTGTAGCCACAATACATTGAATGTCTTGCTGCTGCCAAGCTTCTGTTTGCGAATAATTTACACATGGCAAACGATTATAGAGGTTGATATGTTCCACCTCAGCCCCTCGTTGTTGCAGTTCTGAGGGTAACATTTTGCGGCCGCCAACACCTTTTAGCAGAAATACTTTGTGGCTCGATAAATTTTGCAATTGTGGGAGCGACAATAAGCCTTCTGAACAGGCCATGTCAGGCACAATTACTTGCTCGGTTAATTGTGTTAAACGCTCACCAGTGCTTGGACCTACCGCAAAAACAGCGAGTTCAGAGGGCCAACCTTTGACACCTTCAATAACGATTTCGGCAGCGTGCGTGCTGACAAATATGCACTTACTACGGCTAATTTGCTGTGCATCCATGGCTAAAATAGTTTGCGCAAATTGCTGTAGATTATCCTGATTGATGTCTATTTCTATCAGTCCTACACCAACGGTTCTAATACCTTGTTGTTGCAAGTAACGGGTACTTTTTTCAAATTTTTCTTTTGGCCGCAGCAATAAAATAGACATTTATGTTACACGTATGCTTCTGCTAAATATTCTTGTGCGCCTAGCTCTAACAATTTCTCAGCTACTGCATTACCAAGTTGTTCGGGTTCTGCAATATCGCCGTACTGCTCAGCCATAATAATCTGTTTTCCAGAAATAGAGCCTACCAAACCACGCAAGTGTAGTTGATTATCTATGATTTCGCAGAAACTGCCGATGGGGACCTGACAGCCACCTTGCAGTTTAGCGTTAAGCGCCCGTTCTGCCACCACACGGGTCGCAGTATCAGGGTGATTCAAGGGTTGTAATAATGCCACTAATTCTGCGTCTTCAGTACGACATTCAATCCCTACAGCACCTTGACCAACAGCTGGTAAAGAGACCCTGCTACTAATTTCTTGTCGTATGCGGTCAGCCATATTTAAACGAATTAACCCCGCTGATGCTAAAATAATTGCATCGTATTGGCCTTCATCTAGCTTCGCTAAGCGGGTATTCACGTTGCCGCGCAGATCTTTTATCTGCACATCTGGGCGATACGCTTTGAGCTGGACTTGCCGACGTAAGCTTGAAGTGCCAACAATCGCGCCCTTGGGTAGGGAAACAATATCTTCGTATTTGTTGGATACAAACGCATCTAATGGATTTTCCCGTTGGCAAATAGCGTGTAAACCAAAACCATCGGGAAATTCGACAGGAACATCTTTCATGGAATGCACTGCAATATCGGCTTCGCCTTTTTGCATAGCCACTTCCAATTCCTTGATGAACAATCCTTTACCACCTACCTTTGCAAGTGGTGTATCTAAAATCACATCGCCCTTTGTAGTCATAGGGACTAGTTCAATTGCAATGTGAGGGTGCGCCTTTTCTAATTCTGCTTTGACAAATTCTGCCTGCCAAAGAGCAAGGGCACTTTTACGGGTAGCAATTTTAATTACTGAGCGAGTCATAAACAATCCGATTAACCTTTTAACACCATTTTAAGGTTTTGCTGACCGGATTGGTACAGCAGAGTTGTAAAAAACCTAACAACCAAGCTGATCTGCATCAATAGCAATGAAAAAAGTTTAAAAGTTAACCACTAATGGGTATTGCTCGTCAGCTTTTCGAATATATTCATCACGGTTTTCGAGCCACTTTTCCATCACGCCGATACTATAATTTAGATAGAGTTTGTTATTTACAATTGTAAATGCCTCTTCATCTATACCAACTAAGTTGCCATCAGCCATTGCGTAAGCGCAATATCCACCGTACTGGGGGGCATATTTCTCGGGATTTGCGGCAAACATGGCTTTATGTTCTTCCGATGAAAAATGCCACTGCGCGCCACGCCAATCATAACTAATCTGTTTGTTACCTTTTACAGGTTTGTTTTCGGTGAAGTAGGCCACTGTATCGTAACCATAAATAGCGTGATTATTAAAAAAGCCTGTCTCAATGGGATCTGAAGCGTGAGCCGCAGTGAAAAACAAACTGGTTAAGGCAAATATTAGTACTTTTAAAGCGTTCATGAGGAATCCGATTTGGTAAGTAAATTATAGTTACTTACAAAACCGGCTATTCAGACTTAAAATTTCATCACAATTTTATCACGGTAGAATTACGGGAATCGCAACGCTTACGTATTTTACATGGGATGTTCACTAAAACCTATTTAATATAGGGTAAAGGCAGTGTGAACACTTACTTTTTTACGGATAGCTAATTTAGAATACTCAATAAGAGTTTATAAAATGTGCCATAGACGCCTTTTTTAAAACCGTCGCTTGTGCTGTTTAATCTCATTATCTAAATAATCATGGCCTTGAGACGCGGCTCTTATAAAAGTTCATGCTGTTATTTATAAAAATATTAATGGCGCTAGCCACAATGAAACAGCACTAATAAGAATTAAACCCACAATATTTAGTACAAAACCCGCTTTTATCATCTGTGGAATATTGAGCAAACCTGAGGCGAAAACTATCGCATTTGGAGGTGTTGCAACAGGTAACATAAAGGCACAGCTTGCAGCTAAGGTAATAGGAATACACAACACTAACGGAGATACACCAAGCTCTAATGCAACGGCCGCTACTACTGGTAAGAAGGTTGCCGCTGTTGCAACATTACTGGTTAGTTCTGTTAGGAAAATAACCAATGCAGTAGCTGCGATCACCAACACAAATACACCAAATGTGCCTAAAGGCATTAAGCTACTTCCCAACCATGCTGCCAGCCCAGATGAAGAAACTGCTGCGGCTAAACTTAATCCGCCACCAAATAAAATCAACACTCCCCAGGGTAGCCGACTTACATCGTCCCAAGTCATTATTTGCGGTTGAGCTTTGTTACCACTTGGAAGTAAGAACAATAGTAACGCCGCGGTCATTACTATTCCTGTATCAGTTAAAAAGTCGATACCAAGAAGTAACGAGATAGGGCGTCTAACAATCCAAAATGTGACAACTAGAGCAAATACTATTGCTACTCGCTTTTCGGCACGACTCATTGGCCCTAATGCTTGGCGTAACTCGGTTAAGTGCTCATGGACTACTGGATTTGCTGGAATATCGATCTTAAAAGTCCAGCGTGTTAGAGACCACCAAGCCAGCGGCAACATTAGCAACATTACAGGTATGCCAAGTGCCATCCAGCTAGCGAAAGTGAGTTTGATATCATAGTTTTCATTTAAAAATGCAGCTAACAATGCATTAGGCGGAGTACCAACTAGTGTGGCTAATCCACCGATTGTAGCGGCGTAGGCTAAACCCAGTAACATTGCTACTTGAAAAGACTTAATTTGCCGTTTGTTGAGGTGCGCATTTTGCTCAGAAATTATATGCGTAACCGATAAGGCGATGGGCATTAACATCATAGTAGTGGAAGTATTTGTCATCCACATTGAAAGCAATGCCGCGACTACCATAAAACTACCAACCAGATTTCGACCATCGGTGCCGGTATAAGACAAAATGACTAGGGCTATTCGTTTATGTAAATTCCAGCGTTCAACCGCCAATGCTAGGATAAAGGCTCCCATAAACAAATAAATAATTGGGTTAGCATAATGGGATGTGGCGTCTGCTAGAGTTGTTATTTCTAGAAAGGGAAAGGTAATTATGGGTAAAAATGCGGTGACAGGGACGGGCGCGGATTCTGTTGCCCACCATAGTGCCATCCACATACCTACAGCCGCGACGCGCCAAGCGGTAGGATCCATTGTTGTTTGATTTGCTCCTAGAAGCATCATTAAAACGAATAGGGCAGGCCCAGCCAATAATCCAATATTTTGATATCGACCACGTTGCGGATCAGTTATTTCCGGTAAACTATCACTCATAATACTGCCTTAACATCGAAAAGGTCGAAACTGGAAAACAATTCCAGCTATAGGACAAATTTAAAGTATTGTTCTAAAATCTGTGTAAAAGCCACGTTTGTAATTATTCTGCGTATTGCATTGCAATTGAACCCAACCAATCTAGTCATTGATAAGACTTGTGGGGCAGTAAATTACGAATACCAAGACACAGCCGAGTGTCTGCATATTGGTATTTTTATGTATTTAGATAAATGAGGTTAAGGCTGGTATTTTATAAAGCATGTCACCACCCAAGGTGAACGAAATCAAATTCATCCACATGGCGATTTATGATGACGGTTGAAATTGCTATTACTTTGCTTAAATTACCGCTCTTTTAATAAGATATACCGCGTTAGCGTAACGTTGGCAAGTCTGAGTTGCTTAGGTTAAGTATTTGCTAGTTAACCTAAACGCTCCTGCAACCACTCTGAAACATCCTTAATTTCTTGGGGGCAAACATTATGTTGCATTGGATATTCTTTCCATTTCACAGGGTAACCAATATCTTCGAGCACTTTAAACGCAGCATGTCCTAAAAACATTGGTACTACTTCATCTTGCTGGCCATGGGCACATAGAATAGGTGTGTTTTTATTGGCCTGATGAACTTCACTGGCAAACTTATCTGGTTCAGACATATAAGTTGAAAGCGCCATAATGCCAGCTAGCTTTTCTGGGTATCGAGTGCCTAGGTGAAGTGCGATAACTCCGCCTTGTGAAAAACCGGCCAACACAATGCGATCAGCTGATATTCCTTTGGCTTTTTCGGCTTCAATTAAATCACTGACTTTAGCTGCTGAGTCCAACACTCCGTCCACATCTGCGCGATTATTAAAATCCATGGTTTTAATATCGTACCAAGCACGCATCGGCATACCATTATTGATGGTTACTGGTCTTACAGGCGCGTGAGGGAACACAAACCGTACCGCCATACTTTCCGGTAACTTTAATTCGGGCACGATTGGCGCGAATCCATTACCAGAATCCCCTAGACCATGCATCCAAATTACAACGGCATCGTATGGCTTTTTGGGATTTACTTCTACGTAGGGCAATATCTGCTCAGTCATTTAGCTACTTCCTTTGATTTAAATTATGACAATTTTACGCTTTGCTCTGCTTGTTTACTGGCAGCTTCATCAATAAATGACCAAAATTCAACACCGGTGCGCTCATCTATCCATACTTCATCTTGATAATTGAAATGATGACCATTGAATTTGGTCGCCACCCAAAGTTGGTGCAAAGGTGCTTGTTTGTTCAAAATAATCTTGGTTTTATTTTGAAACTCTAGGGTTAAAATTCCTTCTGCTGATTCGTAGTCGATATCCACTTCGCAGGCATCTAACGCTTCTTCCAGTTGGATAAACATGTCATCTACAAGTTGGTGATACTGGCTGTCATTCATTTTGTGATTCGCTAGTTAGGTAATAAGTCAGAATATGTTAACATTGCTAAAAATTCGCGACAGTTATTTTATTAAATTTTATGGCAAAAGCACCCGGTAACTTATTTATTTTGGCCGCTCCTTCAGGAGCAGGTAAATCTAGTCTCATTAATGCGCTAATAGAAAGGCATAGTGAGTCGAATATGCATAGCAATAAACTGCAGGTTTCAGTTTCGCATACAACCCGCGCTCCTAGACCCGGAGAAGTCGATGGTCAACACTATCACTTCGTCTCAAGAGAGGAGTTCGAGGATTTGATCAAACAGCAGGTTTTTTTCGAATGGGCTGAAGTATTTGGAAATTATTACGGTACGTCGCGAGTGGTAATAGAAAAAACCCTTAAAGAAGGTACCGATATTTTCTTAGATATTGACTGGCAAGGAGCGCGTCAGGTCAAAGCGCAAATTCCTGACACTGCGACGGTTTTTGTCGCGCCACCGTCTCGAGAAGAACTTTTCCGTCGTCTTACACAACGCAATCAAGACTCTCAAGAGGTGATCGAGCAGCGAATGCAAGAAGCGGAGTCAGAAATTTCCCATTATCATGAATTTGATTTTATTGTCGTCAACGATCATTTCGAATCAGCTTTAAATGAGTTAGATGCGATAGTAAGTGCTCGCAGACTACGAAAAGAGAAGCAAGTAATTCGGCATGCTGGCTTATTTGCTGATTTACTCGGAAAATAAACAGTCTAATGATCGTGAAAGATCTTTCCTTTAGACCAATAAAAACGTAAACTACTCGACCTTTTTTTGAACACCTTTAGACATATCGACCACCTCGGAGAAATATATGGCTCGTGTAACAGTAGAAGATGCCGTAGACAAAATTGGCAATCGTTTCGATTTAGTATTAGTTGCTGCTAAGCGCGCACGTCAGATTGCTATTGAAGGCAAAGACGCTCATGTTCCTATGGGAAATGATAAGCCCACAGTAATCGCTCTTCGTGAAATTGAAGAAGGTTTTGTTGATGCTTCAACAATTGCAGCTGAAGCAATTCGTGACCAACAAGAGCACGATCAAGCTGAATTCTCGTCAGTTGCTAACATCCTGTCTGAGTAAAAATAAGCCAATCCTGAACTCATATGAGTTCAGGACAAACTTATAGGCTGACAAGCTTACAAAATCTCCGTATTCTTAACTCCTAAGTCAACTAAAAGCATGTGTTAAGTGTATTTATTCGAAGGCCTTAAAAACAAATTAAGTGATTACCTACCTCTAGACGCGGTCAAGGGGATTGAGGCTGCCTTCGTTTTAGCCCAAGATGCACATGATGGACAAATGCGTTCCAGCGGTGATCCTTACATTACCCATCCAGTTGCCGTTGCAGGCATACTTGCCGACATGAACCTTGATGAAGAAACCATCAAGTCTGCGTTATTACACGATGTGATAGAAGACACCCATTATTCCAAAGAAGATCTGGTTGAAGCATTTGGTGAAACTGTTGGCGATTTAGTGGAAGGGGTGTCTAAGCTGGATAAAATCCAGTTTAGTACCAAACAAGAAGCCCAAGCCGAAAATTTCCGTAAAATGATGATGGCGATGGTGCAAGATATCCGGGTCATTCTGATTAAACTCGCAGACCGAACCCACAATATGCGCACTTTAGGTTCGCTAAGACCAGATAAGCGTCGCAGAATTGCCAGAGAAACCCTCGAAATTTATGCGCCTATTGCTCACCGACTCGGTATCCACGATATTAAAAATGAGCTAGAAGACTTAGGTTTTCAAGCCATGTACCCGATGCGTCATCGAGCTCTTTCGGCGGCCGTTAAACAAGCTCGCGGTAACCGCAAAGAAATCATTGAAAATACCCGCAATGAAGTGGAAACTCGTTTAAAAGCCCATGGCCTTGATGCGCAAGTCATTGGCCGCGAAAAACATTTGTATTCGATTTATCGGAAAATGAAGAACAAAGAATTGTTGTTCAACGAAGTCATGGATATATATGCGTTTCGGGTGATAGTCTCCTCTGTCGATAATTGCTATCGCGGGTTAGGGGCTATGCATGGTTTGTATAAGCCTATTGAAGGTCGTTTTAAAGATTACGTGGCCATTCCACGCACCAATGGTTATCAGTCATTACACACTTCTTTGATTGGACCTCATGGTATTCCTGTTGAAATTCAGATTCGAACTGCTGAAATGGATCAGATGGCTGACAAAGGCGTCGCCGCACATTGGATTTACAAAGATGATGGTGAAACGCAGCAAGGCACTACGGCGCAAGTTCGAGCACGCAAGTGGATGCAATCCTTATTAGAACTGCAACAAAGTGCAAGTTCATCATTTGAATTTATAGAAAACGTTAAAACCGATTTGTTTCCTGATGAAATATACGTGTTTACACCAGACGGCCGAATTATAGAATTACCCATGGGTGCCACGCCCGTCGACTTTGCTTACGCAGTGCATACTGATGTAGGTAACTCTTGTGTGGGTGTGCGAGTAGAACGACGTAACTACTCACTTAATAAGCCACTGCAAAATGGTCAATCGGTGGAAATAATTACCTCTCCAAGAGCAAAACCTAACGCCAACTGGCTCAATTTCGTGGTCAGTGCCAGAGCCCGTTCTAATATACGCCACTACCTTAAGCGCCAGCAGTCCAAAGAAGCCATCAGTATGGGTAATCGTTTACTTAGACATGCTTTAGGGGCGAGAAGATTAGACGATATTCCGCAAGAAGATAGAGATCGTGTTGTGGCTGAAACCAAACATGATTCTTTTGACGAATTGCTTTCAGATATTGGTTTAGGTAATGAACTCAGTGCCATTGTCGCTCGACGACTGTTGGGCGAGTCTGAAGAGCTGCCAGATAAAGGCCGTAATGTGGCGATTAAAGGCACTGAAGGCTTGTTAGTGACCTACCCCAAATGTTGTTACCCGATTCCCGATGATGAAATTATCGCGATTCTTAGTCCTGGTCGGGGCATGGTTATCCATCAGGTAGGTTGCAGTAACATTCGTAAGCTAAGTAAAGAAGAGCCTCAACGTGTTTTACCAATGCATTGGGATAGCGAAGCTCAAGGTGAATTCAAAGCGTCGGTAAGAATAGAGCTAATTAATCATCAAGGCACATTGGCTACGCTAACCAATGCCGTTGCTTCGTGTGATTCAAATATTATTGGTTTACAAACAGAAGAAAAAGAAAGCAATGTTTATTACATTGATATTGAGTTAACCACAAAAAATCGTGTACATCTGGCTAAGGTCATGCGCAAAATTCGCTCCATGCCGGAAGTGCAAAAAGTCTCACGTCATAGTCAAATTCGACACAACTAAGGTAAATAATTATGTCAAAGTCCGTAATTCATACTGACCGGGCCCCTCAAGCTATTGGGACTTATAGTCAAGCTGTAAAGTCTGGTACAACTGTGTATTTATCTGGCCAAATTCCTTTGGTTCCAGAGACCATGGAAATGGTTTCTGACGATTTTAAAACACAAGCTATTCAGGTATTTGAAAATGTAACTGCAGTGTGTGAAGCCGCTGGTGGTACTACTAATGATTTGGTTAAAGTGAATATATTTCTAACCGATTTATCTAATTTTGCCACCGTAAATGAGGTGATGAGCCAGTATTTTAAAAAGCCATATCCTGCTCGTGCCGCTATAGGTGTAAAAGAACTACCAAAAGGTTCACAAATTGAAATCGACGGCATTATGGAATTGCCTGAGTGATATTGCTTTAGAAAGTTTGGCTTTCAGTTAGAGGTTTTTTAGTGTCAGTGTCACCAGAACGTTATCAAAAAATTCGTGATGTCTTAAGCAAGCGACAAACTAGCTTAACCGTATGTTTGGAGCAAGTTCATAAGCCCCATAATGTTTCCGCAGTGATTAGAAGTTGTGATGCGGTAGGCATTCATAAAGTGCATGCCGTTTGGGATGATGAAACAAAAGAATTACGTGGTGGCACCGCAATGGGCAGCCAAAATTGGGTGTACATGGAAAACCACAATAGCATTGGTGATGCAGTTTCTCATTTGCAAGAACAAAAAATGCAGGTGTTGGTTACCCATTTGTCTGATCAGGCCGTAGATTTTCGCGATGTCGATTATACCAAGCCAACAGCGATAATTTTAGGCCAAGAAAAGCACGGTGCTACGCAACAAGCTATCGATTTAGCCAATCAAGAGATTGTCATTCCTATGGTCGGAATGGTGCAATCCCTCAACGTCAGTGTAGCAGCTGCACTGGTTTTATATGAGGCGCAGCGGCAACGACAAATTGCCGGTATGTATGATACGCAGCACCTTGATGAATCAGACTGCCAAAAAATGTTATTCGAACGGGGTTACCCTGACTTTCGTAAATTATGCGACGAAAAAGACCTGCCATACCCACATATTGATGAACAAGGAAGTATTGTCGCCGACGATGATTGGTGGCAAGCATTGCAATTCCGAAAGCTGTAGGCGGGTGTTTTAGCCCCGCGCTATCCTATGATATTCCATGGCCTGAAGGCCATGCTACGGGTTTCTGTTGTAGGCGGTTGCTTTAGCCCCGCGCTATCCTATGATATTTCATGGCCTAAAGGCCATGCTACGGGATTTCTGTTGTAGGCGGTTGC